>JASHSN010000544.1 GCA_030038695.1 Nitrososphaeraceae archaeon | reverse complement strand
ATAAACTCAATACGTGACTGTTTAGCTTTAGTCTTCAAAGGAATATCTTTTAATTTTTCTGTCTTGTCCGCTAATATGAGGGAATCGAATACTAATACGATTATATAGCTTAACAGAACACATATTTGTATTCATTCCAAGCGATGACCAAAATTAGAGAATTGTCTTTGATTGTGGTAATTATAGTCCTTGTAGGTATTATTGTGATTCAGTCTATCCCCAATAACCAAATACTGTCCCTTATAGGACAGCAACCACAACAACTTTCATTGCCTTTTCTTTCTATGATAATGAAAGCAGGAAAGCAACTGCAACAACAAATCACTGGACAAAATAGTGATATTATTGGAGATTGTCATACTGAAGGTCTTACTTCTACTTCTTTTATTCAACCCTTGAGCCCTGATAACGGAGCTCAAAGTTTATCTCTGACGGCTATATTCAAACAAGTGGAAAATTCTGTAGTTCAGGTAACAAGCAAGGTATCAGATCCTAATATCCAGATTATAATAAATGGTAACCCTTTACAAAGTCAATCATCTAGATTAGGATCTGGATTTGTATTCGACAACCAAGGTCATATCATCACCAATTATCATGTAGTGGGAAATGCTCAGACAGTTGATATAACTTTTGTTGATGGAAACTCCTACAACGCAAAGGTCATTGGTACTGATCCATTTAGCGATATCGCCGTAATTCAAATAACGGATGATTTCTCCGCGGAAAATGTCGTACCACTTGTAATCGCAAATTCATCTAGTTTGGAGGTCGGCCAGCAGATAGTGGCGATCGGTAACCCATTTGGACTTAGTGACACGATGACATCAGGTATAGTTAGCCAAATGGGGCGCCTGTTGCCAAACCCTGGTACGAACTCTTCTACTCCAAATACTATTCAAACTGATGCTGCAATTAATCCTGGTAACTCTGGTGGACCTTTGCTGAATATGCAAGGACAAGTAGTGGGAATTAATACTGCAATAAGTTCTACTACAGGTGAATTTTCAGGTATAGGTTTTGCAGTTCCATCAAACGTTATCATACGCGAAGCACAAGGATTAATTAAAAATGGGTGTTACGGTCATCCGTGGCTAGGGATAGGTGGTGGAGTCATAACTCCGGATATAGATCAGAGTGCAGGTTTACCGAGGAACTACAAGGGAGTAGTAGTCGCTTCAGTCGAAAGCGGTAGTCCTGCAGAAAAAGCAGGTCTAAAGGGAGTAACACAAAATGACGTTTCCAATACTCAGCAAATAGGTGACATCATAACAGGAATTGATGGACATCCTTTGAGGAGTATGGATGATCTCATTAATTACATAGACGTCCATAAATCAGTTGGAGATAACATAATGCTGACTGTGAACAGACATAATCAAATAATGAATTTGAATTTAGTGTTGCAAGCACGACCATATTCAATATATAATGCCGCACAGGAACAATCTAACTTGCCTTAAGAGGGCTTATTAGTATTCAAGTGTCTTACACATTTCTTCGTATTATTTTCATTCGCATACCATACTTGGGACGCAATGTGGCAAGTGCTTTGAGTGCAATTGGATGCCCTGATTCTAGTTTCATAATCCATCCTCTAGCAATAGTGGCGATAGCTATGATTCCTTCAATCCACGCAAAAGGTTCGCCAATACAACCCCTGGGACCTCCACCGAATGGAAAATAGCTAAACCTTGGCAAATTTGTTCTTGTTTCGTTATTCCAGCGGTCTGGATTAAATCTTTCAGGTTCTAGGAAAAAACGTTTATCACGATGCATCAAATATTGGCTCATCAGAATTGTCGAGCCAGCGGGTATAGTATATTCTCCAATCTTACAATCGTGGATTGCTTGACGTCCTACTGCCCATGCCGGAGGATATAGTCGTATAGATTCTGTTAAGATTTTTTCGGTATATTCTAGCTTAGGTATATTCGCAACTGTAGGGAAGAGATCATGCCCAAGAACGGAATCAACCTCTTCATGGAGCTTACGTTCTTCTTTATTGTTTTGGGACAGGAGGTAAAATGTCCATGTCAAAGCATTTGCCATAGTCTCATGGCCAGCCAAAAAGATTGTCATAACATTATCTCTCAATTGTAAACTTGAGATCGAATGCGGTGAGGTCTCATTTACTGAGCTAAATTCCTTGCTTGCTAACAAGATGGATATTAGATCGCCATCATGATTATCATGAGCATGCAAGACGGTTCCATTTGCATACTCATTTCGACGATTATCAATTATGTGATAAATTATCGAGTCTAATTGCTTCTTTGCGTAACGAAAGCGTCTATTGCTTGATAGAGGAAGCTTTTCAATGACTTCAGCCAATGGTAGCCTCGCGCGGTTGAAATATTCTACAAGCGTTGTGACATACTTCCCAATCTCACAAGCTTGTGATTCGATATCAAAGCCTAGTAAAGTTTTACAAACAATAGCCAACGTCAGTTGCATAAATTCTTTATGTACATCCAATACATCATTGTCCTTCCAACCATTAGTCATACGCAAAATATATTCTGTCATAATGGCTGTATAGATTTTCAACCGGTCTTGATGAAAAGCTGGCTGTATTAATTGTCGTTGTTTACGATGAATGTTTCCTTCACTGGTTAGCAATCCAACTCCCAATACTTTCTTTGCCAATTGTAATCCCCGGCTTTTTATGAAGTTGTTATTGTAAGTTACGAGCGCATCTCTGATATAGTCTGGATGATTAAGGAAATAGACATGCTGGGTTCCAAATTTGAAATGAGAAATGTCTCCATATCGCGAAATATCATTCAGGACTTCGATAGGATTTCTTAAAAAGTTAAGAAACAAAGATAACGGTAACTTATGGACTGGACCAGGTGGGTAATATATAGATGTTGCTCCTTTCATACCAACGTATGGTTTACTCTAGTTTTACTAACTTATGAATAATATGGCAGTTTTATCATCGTGCCTTTTCTCAATAGACAGGGGTGGGTTGTGTAAATATTTCAGTGAGTTTTGACCTAGGAATTCCGGGTATCATCTGTAGCGGCGATCCACCTCCTTGATCGGATAATCATTCGCACTCATATCTCGGATACGCATGAGACCCTCATGATCGAACTCCCAATGCTCATTACCATGAGTACGCATCCATTGACTAGGGTTATCTGCATTCCTCCACTCATACTCAAATCTTACAGAGATACGATTTTCAGTATAACACCAGAGTTCCTTCATAAGGCGATAATCCAGTTCTTTGGCCCATTTGCGTTCAAGGAATTCTATTATCGCTTGTCGTCCTGTGAAGAATTCTGTCCGATTACGCCACCGAGAATCAAGTGTATAAGCTTGTGCAACAACTTCTGGGTTGCATGTATTCCAAGCATCTTGAGCAGCTTTGACCTTGGCACGAGCCGTTTCCTCGTTAAAAGGTGGTTTCAAAGATCTAGCCATTATTCTTGTTCAATAGACTATTGGCTAGGCTACTAAATATGTCTTCAATAGCCGATTAATTGTTGTATTTCCATATGTATCAAAGCCATTACAATTAGATATATCTAGGTGCTGTAGCTAACTAGAGCCGCGATACCCGTATCGATAACCGAAGTAAGTGCATTCCACGGGCTCTAATAAAGTCTATGGGCCCATTTTATAACTGCA
>JASHSN010000543.1 GCA_030038695.1 Nitrososphaeraceae archaeon | reverse complement strand
TAGAAACACGAAAGTCAATAAAGGCTTTTGTCGTAAGTTGAGCCTGCCGTTCACATGACACCGATTTTCACAAAAAAGGCATTTGGAACCGAGGTAGGGGTAACTTGGCGCATTTATTGCGGTATATAGCAAAGGTCGTTCCGTCATACATGCATTTTACGACAGGATATTCATCTCTTTTGGATAGGACATTTGCTAATCTATAATGTTCGACCAGCTGCCGACCTTCATACACGATTTGGTCTTTTCGCTTAAATCTCTTCTTTCTCATGAACTTGAATGCTAGTACGATGTGCCTTTTTTCATAGAAACTGAACATTTGGCTGACTAACAAACATCGTTGTATTTGATCGGCAGGCACATACAAAATGTCACTAGTACCGGATTTGGCTTCTATCGTGAGCAATGTGCCTGTCTTATTATTTACGGCGATGATGTCCGGCAAACCTGTACTAGACCCACCTAAGCGTCTAGCATTCCAATCGCCGCTATTGAGTCTTTGAACTAATCTGTGTTCGAAACTATAGCCTCTACTTCTACGAATATTGACCAAATATATCTCTCTAATTTTATTACGCGCTGGAAACAGTACAAACGATTAGTTAGCGGAGATTGGTATTAATAAAGTGTTTATGACTTGCTCATGGCCTCCATCTATGATCTTTTATGAAAAAAGCGTTTGCTAACTTATGCCTATAAATAAAACTAAATGGCTATCCCTTAATCTGAATTGACAGTTTCTGTTGGTGAAGAGTTGAGAAGGATAGCTAAGGGAGAAGTACTGGATGACGAATGGAGTCGCGAGATTTATTCCGTTGACGCAAGCCATTATACTTTTCTTCCATCGGCAGTTGTACATCCAACTGATAGGCATGACCTGAAGCAGATTTGTCAGTATAGCTTTGCTAAAGGTTTGCCTGTAACTGGAAGAGGAGCTGGCACTGGTCTTCTTGGGCAATCTCTTTCTAATAACGTTGTGATCGATTTTACAAAGCATATGAACCAGATTATCGAAATTGAAGACAACTACGTTTTGGTTGAACCAGGTGTAGTCAAAGGGCTACTAGACCGAGAATTAAGAAGGAAGGGGAAATTTCTTCCCCCTGATCCTGCTAGCAGCAACTACTGCACGATTGGAGGAATGATTGCAAATAATTCAAGTGGACCACACGGCCTCTTTTATGGGAGCACAATAAACTTTCTTGAGGCTGTGAAAGTTGTGTATGCTGATGGGAGTTTTGGGTGCCTCTGTAAAATGAAATCTCATGAAGAAAGGGCGGCCAAATTGCTTAAACTACTTTCACCGTACACAAAGCTGATTCAGAGCGGATATCCACCGGTGACAAAGAATTCTTGCGGATACAGATTGGATGCTGTACTTAACGATAAAGGCTTTTATCCACACAAGGTGTTTGCGGGATCAGAAGGCACCTTAGGGCTTGTCACCTCGGCAAAGTTCAAAATTCTTGATATCCCTCTTTATCGTCACTTGCTGGTGCTAGGCTTTGAGAACCTGATAGCTGCAACTTTTGCTGTCCAGGATATTTTGAGCTTTTCTCCTACCGCTCTTGAGATGCTTGATCATACTGCTATATCTCCGCAGAAGAATGATTCTATTGGACCCACGGGATGTCTATTGTTCGTTGAATTTACGAGCAATGATTTGAAAATCGTTGACAGAAATCTATCCCTTTGTAGGAATAGAACTTCAGATTATAGCACAGCCATCGAAAGTGCTAGTGATGAACAGAGTATACAACGAATATGGGCAGCTAGAAAGGGAGCGCTAAACAATATTATGCGGATTACTGTCGGGAGCAGAAGGCCAATCGGCCTGATCGAAGATACGGTGGTCAGAACAAGTTTTCTTCATGATTATGTTCTCTATCTTCAGAAAGTCTATCTAGAAAATAAATTAGACTATGTTATGTACGGACATCTAGGCGATGGAAACATACACACAAGGCCAATAATCGATCTGAATTCTCCTCGAGAAGTGCAGTTGATAGAATCAATTGCAGACCGAGTCTTCAACAAAGTGATAAAAAACCGGGGGACAATTACCGGTGAGCATGGAGATGGTTTAAGTAGAGTCGGTTACATATGCCGTATGTACGGCGAGGCCATCTTCGATATATTTAAGCAAGTAAAACACTTATTTGACCCTACCTGCGTGATGAATCCAGGCAAGAAGATACCCCTAAACATCTCTTGATAGAGCGATTTAGAATACACGTTACAAATTACTTAGAGTTTCAATTGTCTTCGACACGATTGGTTCTTAGTCATTTTACCTTCAAGATGTAGCGCACAAACTGATCCTAAGGACGAAGGTGCAGGACCATGCGGTTTCTATTATTAACTACTTTAAGGCTTTGACTTTACGTCGGAGTTGATTCGTGGTCGGTTTCAAATGAACACTTGCAAAGATTTATGCACAAATTTCACTTCTGGAGCAAGGAGAGCCGAACTTTAGAAGCCATAAATTCCAGCTTTTCGACTATCCTCTATTGTAGTTATCTCGCCATCAACACTGTTATTCGTGTCATTGTTATTACTAACTACATGCCTGCCTCGTCTAGATCTTCGATAATGCTCATCAACTTCCATAGCTGTTGTAAGTATTTTGCTTCTTATAGATTTTGATGACTGCAGGAACATCTTGGTGTCTTTTGGCAGACAGTGTCCCCCTATTCCTTCTCTTGGTTCTAAAATATTGACGTT
>JASHSN010000542.1 GCA_030038695.1 Nitrososphaeraceae archaeon | reverse complement strand
CGCCGAGCGGTCAAGAATAAAGTTACATCTTCTAGTCGTGTTAGCAACTTACCAAATATTTCGCTTCCATTCGTTAGTATAATTGTGCCTGCAAGAGATGAAGAAAAGAATATCGAGAGGTGTTTATCATCTTTACTAGACCAAGACTATCCGAGCTTCGAAATAATAGCGATCGATGACAATTCTACAGATAACACTCTACAAATAATGAAAAAGATAAAAGAAAATCATCTGAATTGTTTAAAAGCAAACGAGCTCAAAATAATATCATTAGATGAGAAGCCAAGTGGATGGACGGGAAAGGCTTGGGCTTCACATCAAGGATACCTGCATGCTCAAGGAAAAATACTTCTATTCACTGACGCTGACACCTTTTTTTTCAATTGTAACGTAATCCTACATTCGGTTTCATATTTACAAAATGAAAATCTTGATGTTTTGACAGGTCATGCCAAGATGGAGCTTCCCGATTTTTGGTCAAAGATGACTATGCCATTATGGGACCTCTTTTATTATGCCATCATTAGGAATCAAAACCCAGCTGACGTGAATAGCACAAGCTCATCTGCAGCATATCTAGTTGGAAGTTTCTATATACTGCGTAGGAAAGTATTAGAGAAGATCGGCGGATTTCAGTCTGTCCGGAGTGCAATAAAAGAAGATGTAGAACTCGGCATACATATCAAGAGAGCAGGATTCAAGTTGAAAATTGCAAATATGGATAAATTTTATTCAGCGGCTTGGTGTAGAGATTTGTTGACCCTTTGGCATGGAGTAGGACGAACATTCCTTCCTATGAGCAAGATCAGAGTGGGTGCTATTCTTGTAAGTTTATTCTTTTTGTCACTGTTCCCATGCCTGATTTTTCCATATTCTGTATCTTCCTATGAAGCAACACTGGTACAGAACTATCATATGACTTGCAATAATTTGATGTTTCTTACACTTATGTTAAATATATCCTGTTGCATGATGATAATAATAGGAATAACAATTAGCAACGTCAAAAATTACAGTATAAATGCAGCCTACTCTCTATTGACATTCGCAGCGGCTTTACTTATTACTTCAGCATCTATTGCTAACATAGTTCATTTTTTTGGTCGATCAAAAAGGGTACAATGGAGAAACAGAACATACAAATACAACATCGAAAAACAGCTTATTGGTTGAGAAAAGCTAGTTGAGTTAACTAATGTTTACTAATCCTGCGAACAAAGCAAAAAAGAGACAGCAGCAGGAAACAGGAAACTCGCCATTTCAACTAATGTAGGATTGAGTAGTCCGATCAAAATTCTTTACAATTTCAAAGGCTTCTTCAAACTTATTTGTTTGATACAAATTTAAATCCGGAAAGACAGCCCAGGGTTCATATCTTGCCATCAAAGACGCCGTATGGTTCTCTCCTAGTAAAGACAAACATAAATCATATGTCATTTTTCTGACCTGTAATTCATCTACTATACCAAAGCTATGAAGATATTCATGGCAGAGCACCATAAACAAATATGAGTTATATTCTTCAAGAGACCTATGTGTTTTGATTATATCTAAGATCCTTCTGTTTATGATGATTATGTTAGAACCAAGCACATGGTAAGCCCCCAGTCTAGTTGGCAATCTCTGTAATACTAAGCTTAATCCAGCTCTATGCATATTGAATTTAGCATCAACTGCCTTCTTGACTAATTCAAATGCCTCATCAAAGTTTTCTAGTTGTAATAATTTATTTTGATAATATTGTCTTTGTTCATCGGTAAATAATACAGTCTGAGGCAAAGTATCGGTTGTTTCTTTCATTGTTCTTCTCACCTACTAACTATATTGCACTCATCACATATAAATTCGAAAGTTAGGCATAGCTTACTATAATAAATTTGAGATACGAAAATAGCTACGCCAATACACTTGTGGTGTAATCAAGTAATGCTTGTACCTAACTTTTGGGCGATTAAATTGAAATAATTAGGAATTATTGTATTTTAAACTGTTCATATGATAGAAGAACAGTCTCAATCCTATCCAGCATATAATCTATAGTTTTGAAAATAGATTTATTCGTAGACATATTCCTTCATAAATATGTACTATATGATTATACTGTCTGATATATTTACGTATTTCTACTATATCTAATATCATGTATAAATAACTATTGAAATATTATTGTATAATTGAAAAAAAGCGGCAGTATCACTCTTTGATACTGGTGCGGTACCACCAAGCATGGGCGTGTTTTAGCTTTGCAACATAACATGTAAAACATTAGCAGTTATTAACTCCGATAGCTATATTATGATAGTAGACCACTTTAATACATTGCAAGATTTCAACTCATATCATAAATCTAATACTATAGAAGCTGCTATATTTCAATACTGGTCTCTTAGTTTATGCTTAATAACTATAATCTGCCTAAGTCTGCTACCCGCTGTCTTAGTGTACGCTAAAGAAATAGGAAATAATATTAGCCTATATGATAAGGGTGTAGTACTCGACAAATTAGGAAGTTATACTGGAGCTATATTATATTATGACAAAGCGTTAGCTATCGACCCACATTATGCTAATGCATTAACTAGCAAAGGTTTAACACTTGACAAATTAGGAAATTATACTGGAGCTATACTATATTATGACAAAGCGTTAGCTATACAACCTAACGATAATTATGTATTAGATCTCACGGGCATAGCTCTTAATAACCTGAGAAATTTTACTGGAGCTATACAATACTTTGATAAAGCGCTGGCCATGAATCCGAAGGATGAAGCTGCCTTAACTTGCAAAGGTCTAGTCTTTGACGATTTAGGTAATCATACTGGAGCTATACAATACTTTGATAAGGTATTAGCTATACAACCTAACGATAATTATGTATTAGATCTCACAGGCATAGCTCTTAATAACCTGAGAAATTATATCGGAGCTATACAATACTTTGATAAAGCGCTGGTCATGAATCCGAAGGATGAAGCTGCATTATACAATAAAAATAATTCATTTGACCATCTGGGTTTCCTAGTTAGTAAACCAGGCATGTAGAGGGGTTCATCAACATGATATTTAGCTTTTCTTTTTTTGTCCAGGCGTGGGTAGCATCATCTACGCTTCTGCTTGCATTTGTCTTTGTACTTGTGCTACTGACTGTGCGTATGAAGCAAGATCTTCTACTCTTGCCCGTGTCGAGGAAAATGACTTCTTTAAGAGGAGACCAAGATGTTCTTCCCTGATAGCCGATCGTACCGATTTATAATATTCCATATACTCGACCATCACGTCCTTGAAGTTATGTTCAAACTCCTCCTCCTTCTATTTCTCATCATCACCTCTCGTGTGCTGCGACTGCTGCAATAGCACTGCTACTGCCTTGTTTAATGGTGCAACATATACTAGCAA
>JASHSN010000541.1 GCA_030038695.1 Nitrososphaeraceae archaeon | reverse complement strand
TTTCATCGTCCGCTGTATTTCCATTGCCTTTGTCTGAATGTCCTTCTGCCATTCTACAGATGAACCATATAACATACAGACATACGTCAGGACCGGGAGAGAGGGTTCAGTCCCGAGGTACTGTCGCTTTCGCCATGTTTTTATACACATATTATCATACACGGATATGCTTGTTTGGCACAAGTTAACAGTGACGTTTGTACTTGTAGGAATGATGTTCCTGGTTCCTGCGATAACGCAAAAAGCGCAGGCCTGGACTCAGGCCCATGTTTGGTCAATATTAGAATATAAGAATTTGCGTTGGAATTTGGATGCCGGAACGTGGGGGAGTAAGGTGGACGAGGGGCCTCCACATAAAAATCCATGTTGTCCGCTTACATGGACAACAGTAGGTAAGGGACTCGGTGGAGATGAAAAGGGATGGGTACAGTATGATGTTCTTAGTCTTCATGGCCGGGACGAGATTCCAAGCGTTCTTGGAACAGTTACATTTCGTTGGTATAATCCAACGTCCGGCACTAATACTTGCAGCGTCGATAAACCTCCACCAAACATAGCCGTTGGATGTACTATACCCACGCATGGGTCGCAAGTATATGTGGATTACTGTGTTGACTATGATACTACATCGTCTACCTGCAAAGCTGAACCGTACAACCCCAACACAGTTTTGGAAAAGAAGCCTCTACACACTCACTTAGCAAAGATAATATTACCGTACCACCAATCACACTTGACGGTAAAAAGCATACAGAGCGCAAATGCTGTTTCTAGACCGAAAAGCACTGGCGGTGCGATGGCTGCCACTCATCATCTTCCGCAATCCTTTGCAATATCTCATATGACCGTTCCCTCACACATATGAACAACGTGGGTCGCAGCAGTGCCTTTACTTGCAGCACATCCGCAAGCGTATCAGGCTATCTCCCTTCCATAATTTAGCATAGAGATACATCAGGACTGGGAGAGTATATCACCTATCTTGCCCAAGTCTTCTGAGACAAGTAGCAACTATTGTAGGAGCAATTGCAAGAGCCACCGCCTTGAGAAGTACGGGTACAAAGGCCCAAGAAAATATAGTCCATATTGAAATCTGCAGTGATAAATGAGTATCTATGGAGTTTAAATATACAGTTATCCCCGAGTCCGCGGCAACAATGGAACCGAAAGTTGCAAAAACGAATATCAAGGAGCTGGTCCAGGCCTTCGCTTTCCTGGTAGGTAAAAATCCTTTATAGTGATTAGGTATGCAAGTCGTCCTGCCAACGATAACCCCCCCAACAATCTTCACTACATTCGTCCCGACGTTGATGACACTTTCTTCATGTTCACGCTTTACATCAACAACTATATCACATGTTTCACCTGCTCCGTATGAGACAACAGGGTCCGTTTCTAAATTCGGCTGGTTTTCTAAGACTTGTCTAAGTCGTATCGCCTCGGATACTGGAGTTGTAAAGACAATACTGGAGTACTTGTGACAAAAGACCCAACATTTCAAGGCCTTTCAAAGTGACGCTATACTCTTCACTATATGCACACCGTTTATACCGCTTACTTTCTTTTCCAACTCTTGTAGGTTGGTATTCTTGTTATATTGGAATTCGACCATGATATTAGCTTGGTCGGGGGGAGATGCTTTGGGTACATCAAGTTTTCTGACAGATAGCCAGCCACTTACAAGAGCTTTGGTCTTTTTCTTGAGGTCCTCAATCTCACTCTTGGTTTCATCCACATCACCATCGGCATGAACGTATAGTGTACCAAAACCCATTGTAGACAATATACGTCATATCGCGATAATATACTTATCCCATGCTAAGGCAGCCTGTAAAAGGCGCCCAACCCCATCAAAATACGCCTTGAAACCCACTTGAACCCGTATTTTACACCGCAAAAAGCCCGAGACTGATATCTTCGTATTTCCGAAGCGAATATTAATAAATATCTCGAGAATGATAGTGAATCACCTCGACCAGCCCTTTCTACAAACGAAAGCTCATAATTGGTGGTATAATTCTTCTTTGCATTTCCTTTATTTTAAGTAACGTACTTGTCATATATTTTTACGGTTTAGGTTCAGGGTATATCATCATTGCTGTGACTGTAATAATGTGTGGAGTTGCTGGTTTGGCATTAACAATGTATGATATTTTGAAGAACAAATATTCACTCGCATGATACTCGCTATACGTTGGTTTTACTCGATGTTATGCCGGGAATGGGAGGAGCCGTTACGCATTTGCTTATGGACTCGTCTACGTTTCCTAGGTCAACTACGTCGTTACATTGGTACTACTTAGTGATTGCAAGTGGGCCATTCGCATATTATTCATGGTGTTCTCATTCCAATATCAACTGTAGATTGATATGAAAATATAGATACATGTAGGAGGAAGTGATATGTCCAATACCGACTTATTCTACCCGCTAAAGAAAAATATGCTCCAGAAAGAAAAAAGAGGAACGTACTCTATTGGATCTATTCAAGATCAATTGAATTGGGCTAGGTTGTTGGCTTTGTTAACGCAGATTACAAGATGGTTGTTGTTCTGTTTTTCATCCCCACTACCGCTATTAGGCTGCTTGTTGTCGCTGTTGTCCTCCCCGGTACTGACCTGGTGATTGCCAGAAGTTGTCTGGTTGTTCGCACTGCCTGTAGTAACCTGGTTAGCTGTGTTGCCGTGATTATCAGAGGTTGTCTGGTTCGAGCTGTAGCTGGTCGGATCATAGCTGCTTGGGTGGTAGTTGTTGTCTGGTGATTGGTTTGTGCACTTGTTTAGTTGATTGATGCGTTGATCGACTTTTGTGCTAACGAAAAAGCCCCATGCTAAAGCTTGCCGCGTAGGCATGGTGAATGCCGCTGCGCCCAGCGCTACGGCAACCAAGATTGCCGCAATTGCGAGGTTTTTGCGATTCATATATTCTCAGAGCCAATTTTCCGCTATAGTATATTTGAACTACTTCACAACAACTGCTAACAGTTCAGGAGAAATTGTAGATATATTCAAACTCTGCTATATTCATTAGAAACATTATGGCCGTAACCTTCGTTCATCTACTAAATAAAATAACACTTTTAGCATCCCAAATGCCTT
>JASHSN010000540.1 GCA_030038695.1 Nitrososphaeraceae archaeon | reverse complement strand
TAGTGCACTTGTATCTCTAGGAAGCACTCCTACAACTACTTGTGATGGAGATGGTCACGGATATTTCACCAACCCACATGGTGATGAACCTTTACTGTATATTGGAAGCTTTGCACACAACTAGTTGGGTCAGTCAACGCTTCAATTCAACTCTAGGAAATGCCAAATACCTTATTAATACTCGATGCGGAACAAGAACCATGGAATTCATATCCTTCAGAGATCCAAGTCTGGACCTTGTAGTATTTGTTGCAAAAGTTAATCGGCCAGTAAAAGATAATTGATATATTGGTCGATCTGAAATGACAAGATCTCCAAAGATAAGATCAATGGCTTGTCAAGCAACATTTCTTTTTGCGCTAGTTCTTTTGTTTTCTGTCTGTTATGCCTTCCATTCCCACCTGCATGTTATATATGCGGGAAATACTAGCATACTCTCAGGTATTCAGACTCACAACAATGTTGGTATGAACAATTCTACTTTGCAAATAACTACAGACAAACAGAGATATCTCTTAGGAGAAACAGTATTTGTCACTGTAAAGAACAAAATGAAGATACCATTAGAATTTCCAGATTCAATTCTCGGTTTGAATATTGAAAATATCAAGACTGGACAAAAAGCAGGATTACTTGCAGCACAAGTGATAACTGAACTAAAACCAAATGAATCAAAAACATTCCAATGGGATCAAAAGGACACAAATGCAAATCAAACCGCACCTGGATTTTATAAAGCCGAAACTTCCTCCATAAGCACAAATCTGCACGACAGACAACCAATTACGGCAAACACTACGTTTGGTATAAGACAGGACACCTAAAAATCGCGGTGATAGGATAAAACTAAAAGGTGAAATCAATCGATCGTCAGTTGAATCGGTCTGACCGAAAGAATCGGGCAGACGCGCATGCACATGTTACCAATACATCACTACAAGCATTTGCCAACGCAGCAGAGTCGATTTATATGTGATCATGTCTCGCTTAGTGTTAACAATGTATCACACAATCATTTTTTGGTCGCTAGTATGCTTTGCTTTGTTGGTTTCAAGTTCAGCTCTAAACACATCCGAAGGAGCTGTTAACCCTCTGAGTAACCTCAAGGTCGAGAATCCCCAAATATGGACAAATACCGAACAAAATCTGAAAATTACGTTTGCATACCAACCTCCGAAGCCAATATTGGATCAACCTACTGAACTTAAGTTCCTTGTTCAGAATTTAAAGACAGGAAATTATTTGAACAACCTCATAGCGAATATTTTAGTCACATACAACAGCAGTGGTGAATTTGGTGGTTACGAAAACACTAAATTCAATAATATAAAAGTTGCTAATGGGCAGTTCTCACTAAATTACCTATTCGAAGATACCGGGTTATTCGAGATCATAACAAGAATAAGTGGAAATGGGGTGGCGGCTTTAGCCCCATTTAAAGTCATCGTGCCAATACAACCATACCCACGCTAACAATGTCAGAACTGACTGGATCGTAAACGATTTATTAACTTCCATCGTCGATCGTCGCTAGTTCTTGCATAGGTACGGGTAAGATAGAGAATAGAGTGCAGGGCAGAATACAAAGGACGAATGTCTCATTCCTTTTATGAGTTTAAGACAATACAGTACTAATATTATTAATCTACAGAGGTCACATTTTGAACCATCGGATTTGATTCCGTTTGAATTTCTAAACTATCTATATTCAAATTAATACAACAATAAGCACGATTGTCACTTATTCTAAATCAACGATAAGAGAAATTGCTGACTACAAGTCTTACAATTCTGTTCTATGTTCCTAAGATTATCAGTTCGGACAAGGTGTAGTATGGCATCTCAAGCGCCATATAACAATCACAGCAAACCATTTTCTTCGGCCAATCTTTTGAGTTTATATTCTGACCACTTTTCTAAATCTGGTATTGCTATATCTTCCTTATCAGTTGTTGTTGTTATATTTTTTTCCTTATCTTTTCGTGTGTTTGATGTTCCAATAGTTGTATATGCTAATGTATTATTTAGAACCCATCTAATATTTCTCAAGTAGTGATACCGATCTTTAAAAAGTCCCATCGTTGATCTTTTTTGTTACCATACCTTATAGTATTTGGATGTAAAAAGTCTTTACTAGTGACATTTAGTTTACCTAACAATGCGATTATCGAGTAGATCAGAAGTGACGACTTGATTGCTACCTCATGCCTAAATTTAGTTCTCCTTGTTGTCATTCTTCCAATAAAGTAAAGTTACACTTCCAAGGGCAAGCAATTTCCTAAACTGTTCCCTAGTAAACACTATTATAGCGCAGCGAGTAAAATGCAATGCTTTTGAAAAAGGATGTAAAGTCTGCCAAATGCGAGTTTATTGCTAAAGGATTAGCTCTTACAGCAGGTCTGTTGTTATTTAATTCGCTATCTTTATCGGCCATACTGAAAACTTCAGTCGGCCAAATACAGCATACAAGTAAATATCTCGGTTATGAGGATACAGTCCATGGATTTAAAGTTGAATATCCCGAAGATTGGGAAAAGATACAATTTTCGGTGGGAATTACAGAAGGCTCCCATAACTTGGTTGTGACCTTCCTTTCACCATCGCAAGGACCATCTCATACGTTTAGAGAATACCTTATAGTAGAAACCGCGAATGTTAGCTCTGCATCTACATTCTTAAAGCAAGAGATAAGTTTCATAGCACAATCGTTCCCTCATTTCAAGCCAGTGGGAGCATCAAACAGCTCTCTCGCTGGTCATAACGCTTACACGGTTGTCTTCACCTATAGGGATCCAATCGTTGGCACTGGCAAGGTCATGGAGATATGGACTATTAACGGATCAAAAGCTTATATTCTATCCTACCATGCCGACAGCGCCGACTATATCAGCTACCTACCCACAATACAAACCATGATTAAATCCTTTGAACTAATACCTAAATAGTGGAGGATAGGGTTAGAAGTCACTACGTGGTCGTTTGGTTTTTGTTAGCGCAAACGGTACGGTTCCTGATGGCACTAGGTTCGATGAAGGCATGAATTGATTTGGCTCAATTAAGGTCATTACCAATGGACTAGACGGAGGCTTCACGATAAGTGGTTAATTCTCCAGAAAACAGGAGAACAACGGATGACTTGACCTCTGCGGTCCAGCACCATAGTCAAAACAACCAAAGGTTTTAAGCTCTGATTCCTTGGTTTTCGTCTCATTCAGAGCTTAAATACGTCCCAATGTACTACGAAATTGATATCTAGGAAAAATAATGTTGACAAATAGATCTAAAGCCCAGTTATGTTTACAGAAGTTGTCTATCCACGCCTTGCTGCTATCTAAAATATGCATAATTCGTCATGCGTGGGTAGACCAAATGGATGCAGCATGTCGAGAAATAATGTGAATCTAGTAAACGGCCATTAAACGTATAATGTGATGTATACGGAAATCTTATTTGATGCACCGCAATATAGCATTTAGATATCAAGTGATAAAAGCCACAGGTTGTGGTCGACTGGTTTGAATACCTTAATGACAATAAAATGTATTTAAACTTGGGTAGCAATGTCAACGTCGCACCTGTTTTGGATTTTGTAATGACTGTCTTGCCTAGCTGACTTTCATACGGTCTGACGCTTACAAGATCATAAGTAATCACTGATAGAGATTAAATATTGCGTATTGTTCACCGTGGTTAAAATGTTAGTGCAATCCAATGAATTTGAAAAGATCTCATAAGTGTAAACTTTTCAAGTATCAATGATCAAGTGGATCGCATATGTAAAATTGAGACTGATTTCTTATGATATTATGCATAGTTAGCGGCTACCCGAAAAACGTGGCGACGATCTTGTTGTGTGTGGCCAGTCAAATTTCACGTTAGTTATGAAGACAGGTCACAAAAAGAAATTCTTATGACTTGGCATGTTAGATCTTCACTAGGTATGATGCTGTAGTATGGCGTATACTTGTATTCTAATTAAATATCACCATCATCTTTGTAATGATTTTATTGTAGTTCAATATATCTTCTGATTCTACCATATTCTTAGCATTTGATGTGAAGTACCACAGATAAGGGATAGTAGAGTTCTTGCAAATTGAACCTAAATGACAGGCATAAAGCAAAAAACAGCTCTAGTTGCAATTGCAGCAATTGCAACTGTGTTAGCAGTAAGCACGATAGCTATAGGAAACGGACATATGGCATCAGCAGCGGAAACCACCACCATAACAAAAAATACGAACAATACGGGCATTAACGTCCCAACAGACACAGCCCAGAAGCAAGACTGTCTAACAGCTGGCGGAAGCTCTGGACTCACGAGCTCATGTACAGCAAACTCAATGGACACGATTTCTCAAACCGGTGGCATACTAAAGAAATAATGAGACGTGCTCCACTTCCATATTTTTTGTAATGTGCATCTGTAGCCATATAACATATTCTGTGACGAACGTAACCATGCAGAGGCGCAAATAGATCCAACTAGTACGCTGAGTACGTTGACTCACTTTTACAAAGAAATTCTTTTTTTTCAGTGTATCCTGTGTGTACACCAAGTCGCTAGCTGGACATCTGTCCTATATCCCTCGAGCTCATCATAACGGGCCGCTATGTACTCCTACCTACTAGTAATATGCGGATTTCTTATGTCATTGTAATATAGGTGAATGAATAATGTATTATAGCTAACTTTAGGCAGACTTATGTTAGCCCTGATAAATAGGGAACAAGTTGTCCCAAATGTCGATTACAGCTTATAATAGATCTTCTGGCAATAATATCAAATACCACCACTTGGTCTAGCAGCACATTGGCTAATGCTTCAGTCTATCAATCTAGCAGCAGATTGCCTAATAATATCGAATCTGGGATACTTACAGGAAATCTATTGAAACCTATAATATTTCCAGAACAGATAGCAATCTTTGAAAATATCATTTTCTTGCTGGGATGCGGATCTGCGGGTATTGTTTTGAGATATAAAAGTTCGGATATAATACAGGATGGCGATCGCATAGATTTGCTTGATAACTTATCCTGAATTGTAAGATGACTTTAAGGCGCCCTAATAAACTCGTCGAGCAGATACTTAGCACAATGGCTAAGTACTGTTGCACACAAATCACATATAGTCAGATTCTCCCTATGGCTAGAATTCGCAATCAAGTTCTAGGTCTTGTATATTTTTCTATAATTGCTTTGTGCTGCGGATATGTTTTGGCAAGTGTTTCCATGTCTCCTAACTTCCAGTCATTATAATCAAATCCCGGCGAAACAGTACAACCTACTAAAGAATAAGAATTATCGTTATCAATAGATGCTGCAAACCAAGAGCCTGACTTTACAACCGCTTGAAATGTTTCTTTATTATCGACGTCAGGACCTAATCTTACCTCATCTAATCTTCCATCTGTTTCTATTATATGTAGAATCATACTGCTGCCGGCATAAAAATGCAAGAGTTCGTCTGACTTCAATTTGTGAAAGGCTGAAAATTGATCTCTTTCTAGTAAGTAATAGATAGCAGAGCAAGCATTACGAGGTCCATTGTATTCAGGCAAATTTACAAATTTTTCAGACCTATATGTTTCGACAAAATATCCTCCCTCTAGATGTTTCTCAAGATGGAGATTGTCAATCCAGTATTGAGCATCTTTATCCAAGACTCATTATAGAGTTAACCAGCAGGATTTGAATTTTCCTGCTTTGAATTGACGCATAAGATCACTCCTATAATCGATGACGTTCAGCACATAATGTGAAATTCCCTATAAAGAACTAGAGCCCCTCAATCATGCTGATTTATTTCCTGTTCATGATGATAACATTTGGAAACAGATTTCCTTGCCCTCCTTTGTAATACACCTTTTCTTTCAGCAATGGTTACAACAGCTCATGTAAGTATCATTTAGTCGCTTTATGTCCAACCACTTCATCACGGATTATATATCTGTAGATATTCTCGATACCTGGCACGATATATGACGATCACGATAGATGCAAATTCATTAGCATCTTTTTTAGATGATCCAAACATTATTATTCTAGATGCTAGAGATAGGACGGCTTATAGATTTAGACATATTAAGAACGCTAGACACCTCGGCATAGAAAGTGTTATTTCAATTGCAGATAACGGAGCTAATCTTGTCATCGACACACTTACCGCTGAACAACTTTTCAGCTCAGTTGGTATTGACGAATCTAAGGACGTTGTGGTCTACGGAGAGAATGTTGATCCGTCAGCAGCTAGGATAGTCTGGACGCTAATGTATCACGGACATCCAAATGTAAGACTTTTAGATATCTGTTTTAATCAATGGCTCCAAAGAGGTTATCCAGTGACGAGAGAGGTACATCCATCTCAACTAAGCAATAAAGATACTCCTCAATTCAAGTCAAAAATAAATCCAGCTATTAGAGCAGAAGCTGAATATATAAAGACAAAACAAAGTGATTCTGAAGTAGTAGTTATAGATGCCAGAACACCTCAGGAGCATTTTCAGGCTAGAATTCCAGGGTCAATATTAAATTCTTGGGAAGAAGGAATTGGTCCCGATGGTGAAATGATTAAGAGTCAAGCTCAATTAGAGAAGGATTTTCAAGTCCAAGGCATAAGCAAGGACAAGGAAGTCATATGCTATTGTCATCTAGGAACGAGGGCATCTCATAAATATTTGCAATTAAAGCAAGCTGGTTATGATAAAGTTAAACTATACGACGGTTCGATAATTGATTGGGCACAGCGTCGCAATCCAATTAGATAATGGGTGTAGATCTAGATTTTTGTTAATCAAATGATGTCAATATGATGACTTTCTGGTCACATCAGAATACATATGTAGAGCAGCAACAAAAGTCTAGCCGGAACACGCAGATCATGTATGACTCACTTGCTAATTGACGTTATTCTAGCATAGGTGAGTATTGCGGTGATTGACTTAGAATCTTCCACTTGACCGTTAACGCATTTTTCTATTGCGGCGCTTATTTTAAGCCGTTTTATCGTTATAATTTCGTCATCGTCTTGTAGTGCTCTCTTTATTTTTTTCAAATCTGTCGCGATATAAATATGCATAAGTTCTGTATCATAGCCTGGTGCTAGATAGATCTTTTGCATGGGAACCAATTTTCCTACATAGCCGATCTCTTCTGCCATTTCTCTAAGAGCGGCCTGTCTTGGCGTTTCTCCTTGTTCTATCTTTCCTGCAGGAATTTCTAACAGATTTTTTCGAGCTGCAATGCGGTACTGACTCACGAGGAGAATGTACTCCTTGTCTAAAATTGGAATCATGCCCACTGATGGAGAATGTTCGACGATTTCTTTTTCAACTATTTTGTCGTTAAACCGAAACTTATCAAGTCGAAGCGACCAACGTTTACCAACATATATCTTCTTGCTTTCTACTAGCTTTATCATTTACACACACACTCTTCAATTAGCTCTCTGATTCTTAAAGTCATTGCAGCAAGTTTAACCGACTTGATAGCCATTTGGTGAGTCAAAAGTTAATTTTATATGCCATCTTGAATGTTTGGAACGTGTGAACTATATTGACCGTGAAGGTGGCATTATCATACCCAAATCTGTTCGACCGATAATAAGTTATGAAGAGACTTTTTTCGGCAACAAAAAAGGAGCCAATAAGCAATTTCGATATGGTAAATTGCACATAAGAGAATACGATGATCACTATGTCGTTCATATGGATAAAGTCGATCCGACGAAAGACCCTCTGGGACATTTGTTAATAGACGCTCCTGAATACGTGGTTGCTACTGTGGCAGGTTTAAAAGCTGCCAAACAGGCCGGTCATACCGCAATTACACAAAAAAGACGAGGAGCTTCCGTTTTAAGTGTAGCTTGTCTAGCAGGTACAGTAGCTGCCACCTTTTCGTACATTCTAACCAGTGTTGTCAAAGAAGTAATACATAGGAACTTATAGAATAAATGGAAAATCAGTCACAGGTCCCCACGAGCATTGGACGAGATAATTCAATTTCTTTAGTCACTTTTAAAAATCCATCCAAAATCCAGGTTGCTAAAGTAGTTCTGAAGCTATTGCCATTTTTAATCAATTTCAGAAAAGATCGTCGTGAATGGGTGAAACGAGAAGGCAAAAATGTCAATGAAAAAAAATATCGAAAACATGCGGAGAGTGCACTAAGGACCTTTATTGAGTTAGGTCCTTCGTATATTAAACTCGGGCAATGGCTATCCACGAGAGCTGATATAATGCCCCAACCCTATCTAGAAGTATTGGCCACGCTGCAGGATGACGTGCCCCCGGCGTCATTTTCAAAAACTAGACCTGTTATTGAAAATGAGCTCGGTAGAATCGAAAAAATCTTTGAGACATTCGACACAAGGGCATTTTCTGGGGCTAGTCTTGGCCAAGTGTATCGAGCAACATATAATGGCCAGCAAGTTATTGTCAAGGTAGGAAGACCAGAAATCGAAAAAATTATTGAAAAGGATATCGCTATTCTGAAGAGCATTTTGCCCCTTGCAACTCGCTTCATCGATCCAAATTTAAGGTTTTCCGCCGAAGCGATGCTGTCTCAATTTATTGAAACAGTTTATGAGGAAATGGATTACAATAAAGAGGCTGATAACTTAATTGCAATCAAACAAAATCTGAAGGGCGAAAGGGTAGTCATCCCCAATGTCATTTTAGAGCTAACATCAAAACACGTAATTACCCTGGAGTATATTCAGGGCATCAAGATTACAGATATCTCATCATTGGATAAAGCAGGAATTGACAGAGAAAAGCTTGTGATTAGAGTGCATCATATATTTTTCAAAATGCTTCTTCAGCATAGCATCTTTCATGCTGATCCTCATCCTGGTAACATTTCTGTAACGGACGCAGGGGAAATAATACTGTACGATTTTGGGATGGTTGGCAGACTAGAAAATGAAACTCGTCTTAAGCTGATCAGGTTATACCTTAGCTTGGTAGAAAAAGACCCCTCGAGAGCTGTTAATGTTTTGATAGAACTGGGGACATTGGAGCCAAATGTAAATCGCTACATAGTCGAAAAAGCCCTAGAGCTTAGCATACAATCGTTGCATGGTAAAGAAGTAGATCGAATGGAAGTAAGAGCATTGATGGATCTGACAAATAAGACATTGAGCAAATTTCCATTTAGATTACCCAAGAATCTTGCATTATATATGCGCATGGCCTCTATAGTGGAAGGCATCTATCAGCATCACAAAGTGAAATTCCGTTTTGTTAAAGTACTTTCACAGCTACTAGAGCAAGAGGGACTGATCAAGGAGGCATATATCGAAGAAGTAAAGGATTCAATGAAAAGATTTGCGAAGGGTATTGAACAGTCAGTAGAGCTTGCCCCACTGCTGAGGTCGTATCTAGATACACAACAGGTTTATGGTAATAGACGCCAGACGAGCTATAACTTTTTGGCAGCATGTATATTTGCGTCAACTTTATTTCTCGGATCTACTTTAGTTTTTCCTCATAACCCGGATATTGCTTACGCAGGTTTTATTGCGTCAGCTGGGGCATTTTTTATTTCGCTTGTAGCGATTTTGAAAAAAAGATTCTAGAGATCAGTATAGGTACAAAATCTATCGCGTGAGCTTGCGTTATCCATTTGGTGGTGCGAATGCTTTGTACCGATTCCTTTTTGTTGCACACTATAACTCAGTGTTACCAATTAAGTTGGTGGAAGTGGTGAGCCTGGATAGCTGCTAGGACCATGAACTGTAATTACGAATTTACAGTTGGGCGCTTTGGTATCTCCTTTAGCAGGATTGAAGTTTAGGATTAGTGCATTACCATTCAAGCCACAGTCAAAGTAGTTAGCACCCCTTCCTCCTATGATAACATCATGACCCGTTCCACCATAAAATTGATCATTTCCTACCTTACCACCCACCATAAGGGTGGATCCAATGCCTCCTATGAAGATATTATTTCCTGCACCCCCATAAAGTCTGTTGTTATCAGTTGTCTGACTAGTACTGGCAAGTAGTACATTATTACCTGGTCCAGCTACTGCCTTGCAAGAGCCTTGACCACACTGTAGGATATTGTTCCCTCCAACGCCGTACAGACTAGCATCGAAAGTAGAGGTAGCAACTATAACAGATCCAGGAAGAGTACCAATAATGGGTGGACAACCTACGTTACAACTTGGTGCCACTATTAGATTGCTAGGTATATTAAGTCCTGGATACACGTTTAGTAAATCATCAATTGTACCTTGGTTTGGAGGTGTAAATAGATGGTTTGGGATACGCAAAATGCAACAATAATTCCCCCACCACCATCCCCCACCATAAGCTGAAGGTCCCCAATGTGCAATCGCCGACGATGGTGGTAGTGCCACTATTATACCGGAAAGCATGACTGCTAATATAGATAGTACTCCTAGCAAAAGGCCCCAAATTTTCGCCAATTTATTTTTATTTTTCCACACAATTATATAACGAGTGCGCAACAGCATTCTTGAGGTTTTCTTCTTTGAACTAGTATACCACTTTCTTTACAATAATAGATCGCGATGTGTACTGAAGTTCATTCTTCTCATCTCCGTTATTTGTTGTTTGTTCGAATTCTAGATGTGACTTTGACCTCAGAAAGGTGGAGTGGAAGTCCTTCGACAAATGAACTGAATCTGAATACCGGTACCAAAGGGATTCCATCAACAAATCTTATGTTTATAGCATGAAGGGTCAATATAATAGGAATTGCGTACGAAATCTTTCTTCTATGTGCCAATAATTTGGATGCCCTCTCAGCTTGCTTCTTTGCACATGAAGATAACGATGAAAGATCGATTCGCTTCCAGTGTTTACAATCAGCTACGATAGCCAATCGAGAATTATAATCGATCCCAAGCACGTCAATTTGCATTCTGATTGGTTTAGAAAAGCGAAGATCGCGTTCAGACACATATCCTGCTAAATTGAGAAGATCTGATGCAAACTCTTCAAAATCCTGCCATGTTAAATAGTTAGAAACCGTTTCTATGTCGTTTCCGATTTGAAGTGCAAGTATTGCTACGTTGACCCTATCAGATCTAGAGAACGAAAACCCTTGCTTGGAAATTTGACCTATACCTCTCTTGACCAAATACTCTAAGACAGATCTTGCTGTAGTCTCAATAAGTCCTGATTTAGCTCGAAATCCTTCCAAAGTAATGTTAGCGGAGATAGCTGGTATTGCCTTAGCCAACAATGCAGGATGCATAAAATGAAAATAATAGACTTCTATTTTAAGAAGATTGGCAATTAACAGAAATCTTCCGTGTTTGTCTTTAGTTCTGTATTTTTTGCTGAGGTTCGCGTCGCGCCATAAATTTCTCGTTTTTTCCATTGATCATAAGACGAACGTATTTTCAAAAAGCAATAAAGACAAAAACAAACTGTTAAATAATATTTTGAAGAGCAAGAACCAGGCTGGAGTTAACGAATGAGAATACAAGGGCTCAGCAATACGCAAAATAGTAACAATATTCTCAAGAATTATACCTTATGCTCTAACAATTTCGATGATTTATTATCTGATTTCATACGAGTTAGAAAAAAAACCATTGAGCTTTTTAAGCCACTCAAGGTAGAGGATGCGGTAGTGCAGTCTAGTATCTTTGGTAGTCCACCCAATTGGCATCTTGCTCATGTTACCTGGTTCTTCCAGAAAGTGTTAGAAAAACATGGCATAAAGATGCACAATGATTGCGATAGCAATATAAGTGACGGTGATATTAATAATAATGGTACAACTTCACGTCATGATCCATCTCAGATTAATTTAAAATATCTTAATTCATACTATCAGCGGTATGGGAATATCCTCCCAAAATCAGAACGAGGCAAATTCCCTAGGCCAACCGTGCGACAGACATTAGAATATAGATTGTTTATAGAGAGAAAGATTATTTCCTTTTTGAAAGAAAAGATCAAAGAATATAGTCTCGATAAAGAACCATCATCACTAGGATCGCTGCTAGAAGGATTGAAGTACGATATGATGTTAGGAAATAACCATGAGATGCAACATCAAGAGCTTATGATCTATGATTTTCAACATTATTTTCAACGCTTCGAAGACCCCTCAGACAATTACATTCCTGTTAAGGCACTAACTCAACAGGAAGGACGAACCGGCGTAGATCAGCCCCGAATACGACAAGGTGGATCAAGGGAGATCGTCACAGAATTAGGAAAAATGGTCGAAATTCCAGGTGGCATTTATGAACTTGGTTTTAATGGCAAAGGATTTTGTTACGATAATGAACTTCCGGAACACAAAGTGTATCTTCAATCGTACAAAATAGACGTAACACCGGTTACTAATGGAGACTTTATTCGATTTATTGAAGATGGAGGATATCGTGACTACGGATATTGGTTAGCTGATGGATGGGAGTTAATTAAAGAGAATGCATTGGAAGCTCCATTGTATTGGGTGCCTACTAAAAAGGGAGAATACGATCACAATATTAGTAATAATAATTATGATAGTAGCACCGGTGGTACGAAATGGATAAAGAAGGATTTTCGCGGCATTCATGAAATTAATAAAGACGAACCAGTGGTAAATGTTAGTTATTACGAGGCTGACGCGTACGCAAGATGGGCTGGAAAGAGGCTTCCTACTGAAGCTGAATGGAAAAGGCGGCAACTTGGAATGATGCTCTGCAAAGAAAAACTCTTTATCCTTGGGGAGACCGAAGGCCACAGCCTAAATATGCGAATTTGCTAGAGTCATACTTATGGGGTCCGTCTACCGTGGGTTCGTATCCTGAAGGAAGGAG
>JASHSN010000539.1 GCA_030038695.1 Nitrososphaeraceae archaeon | reverse complement strand
AACAGAGCAAAAGGTAAGGATGGAGCAAAAGATAAGGATGGAGCAAAAGTAAGATCTGCATTTCAAGATATGGTGGAGATTTTGAAAATAAAGAACGATGGTGGAGAAGTAATTCCATTTGTGAATACAACTCTCTTAGAAACATTTGCAAAAGCATCTGGTAACGGATTAGCTGATGCATGGATAAGAATGGAAGTTGCTAAATATGTCATCAATCATAAAAATCGAGCACAGAGTAGTAACGAAACTTTCATCTTCTTGTCTTCAGATCTAATGAACTCGTTATCAGCTAATGCAGAAGATTTGAATGTCCTATATTTTTTTAGTACAAATGAGCAGAACTATAAGAGCGAGAAGGTATTGTCGTTAATCATCAACAGCGAAATAGCATAGTATCTAAGCCATTTCCTTAATGAAGTCAATAACAACTTTGTTGAAAATTACCGAGTTATTCCTGTATAGCGTATGCCCACAATTTTCGAGAAGAACCAGTCTGCAGTTTTTCATTTTTATGAATGGATAAATAAAGTTTACGGGAATTATTTGATCATCTTTTCCCCAAATTAATAGCGTTTTGGCTTTGATTTTGTTTAATCGATCACTTAGTCTAGGTGCTTTTGCACTTCCGTTAAAGGCCGACACAAACGCTTCTTTAGCTCCAGGTAATGCCAACCTCTGGAAAAGCGTTTTTGCATAATTATATTCAACCGACTTGACATCTTTATCTACGTCCAACAGAACATTTTTTACTTGTTGAGCTGTCTTAGCCTTTACAATGTCGATATAACTATGTAACTCAGGTGTTCCCTTAAATGAAGTAGGCAGAGCGCCTGCTGGGCTTATAAGTACAAGTTTATGCACGGCTGCCGGAAAATTTATAGCAAATTCTGCTGCAATATGACCTCCAAGAGAATTACCGACGATACACAAAGAACGAGAATCTAATCCTAATCGCTTGATAAATTTTGATATAAGATTCGTGTAATATTTTATAGTGTATGCAATTTTAGGTTTATCGCTCAGACCAAATCCAGGTAGGTCAAGCGCAATTACTTGAAGATTGTGGGATGAAATTGTCTCAACATTATTTAACCAACTTTCTATCGAGCCTCCTAATCCATGAATCAGCAAGACAGGATTGCCTTTGGATTCAGTAGCAAGGTAGCGTACATGAATATTAGCTATATTCAAGTATTGAAAGCGCATATTTGTGATTATTTACTAAACCATAGCAACTTAAGAGTGTCTTTTAAGACGCATGCCCCAGACGGACAGCCAGTATCACAGTGCATGCTATAAAAGAAGTCAATTAGTGGTAAGTTGGACTGATAATTGTCCCCGTTCAGTAAGAATTAAGTGAAAAATAACAGGATGACAGTTATTTGGCTGTTAATATAATGTGTTGCATCTTCATAATTTATTACTATATAAATGACTTCAGAAACAGTAAATGCTCCGAACAGTTTCATTTAGTTTCTTATTAGAGATGTTTCCAAACTAAGTTTCATTATATCTTCTCTTATGATCTTAGAGTTCTTCTTTCCTGTTAGCGGATCTATGTATCTTGACTTGTTATCCCTATAAAAAAGGAACGCAAAGACTGGAATGTATACGCAATATCCTATCCTTAGCGTAATTATCGCATTAGACATATTATTACGGTCGAATAGCGTATAACTCTGAGTGGCGAGAGCTCCTGCAAGAAATGATATGATACCTGATATGAGTAAGTTTTTATTGAAGAGTATGACTTTTCGATATTTCGTTAACATTTTAGGATAGTGATAGAATATTTGTCATTGCAGTAGATGTTTTCAACAGTAAGATCAAGATGACTCTGTATATCGTTCATTTCTCTTATTGACGTATCAATTATAGCAAGCACTCCTGAAGCTTTTAATTGACTCATTATTTGCAGCGATCCCCTGAAGGAATAATTTAACCGGCTATTCCTTCAAATTTGTGCTATGCCCCCATCTACGAACAATTCAATACCCGTGATATAACTGCTGTCATGAGACGCAAGGAACGATACGGCTTGCGCGATCTCCTCAGGATATCCCATCCTTCCCAGCGGTACGGCGTTCACGAGACTCGTCTTCAACTGTTCGAACTGTTCAGTACTCAGTCCCATACCGGTGCTACTGGCCATCGGTGTGGATATCGCACCAGGACTGACAGCGTTGACACGGATCTTACGGTTTTTCAGATCAACGGTCCATGAACGAGCGAATGATCGTATAGCGGCCTTGGTGGCAGCATAAACACTAACGCCCTCAAACCCTTTGGAACCTCCAATCGAAGCAGTCAGAATGATAGAACCACCATCTTGAAACAACGGAAGTGCCTTTAGTACAGTAAACAGAAGCCCTTTAACGTTGATATTGAATATTTTGTCAAAATGGGATTCAGTAATTGATCCTACAGGTGCAAATTCGAACACACCAGCGTTGGCGAAGAGAATATCGATTCGGCCTTTCTGCTGCTTCACAGTGTCATACAAACGATCAAGATCTGCTAGATTTGAGACATCATCCTGAACAGCCATGGCATTTCTGCCAATCTGCTGGACTGCTTTATCGAGCTCACCCTGGCGTCGGCCGGTGATATAAACATACGCGCCCTCTTGGACGAACCGGTGTGCTGTCGCAAGGCCTATCCCACTGTTTCCTCCTGTGATCACCGCGATTCTTCCGTCAAGTCGTTTTGGAATCAATTCAGTTTGAGTCATGTAATACAGACTGCCTGTAATTATTTAAAATCAGTAGTATGGTATGGCTTATTTAGTAACATCGACGTTACCGAACGTGGAATCAACGTATGTCAAGATTGAATAATTCTTCAAGTTGTTCAAAAACGGTGTCTTCCCATTTTTTGACCAGATTTATGGGGAAAGTAAATAGATAGGAATTCTGATAGAGATATATTCTCGATCCTATTAGGATATTATAAGCATATTAGAAAATAGACCCGGTGAGTCTACCTCATCATCGAACAGAGTTAATCGCCTTCAGATTCTTCAGCGACTTCCATTAGTAGCTTCGAGACGACAAGAGATTGATTTATCGCGAAAGATGATGTCCTTGATCTTTTCCTCCTCTTTAAAAAGAGTGTCGATAATTTTGTTTCGCTCTTCTTCTGATAGTTTGTTAGGGCCCATATCGAATGAATCAATAGCTTTAAGTTTCCAGTAACTGTTATTGAAAGCCTCTTCTATAGTTAAGATCGGATCAGAAAGAACTTCGCCAAAAAGAGTAAGAGAATATTTTCCGTTCACTCTTTTGATTAAACCGGCTCTTAAGAGGGTGTAGATTCTGGAATAATATTGTTTACGTGTTAAGTTTAATTTCGTTCTAAGAAAATCAGTATCTGCTTTAGAAGCAGCAGCAATTGCCCTAAAAAGTGCTAGTGATGATTCGTCTGAAATTGCATCAAAAACCTTGGCCAAGGAAAGAGATTCCATCGAATTATCTTACTATCATTATCTTCTCTACATCTTAAAAGTATTCCGAAAGAAAAGAATACTGCTACTTAGTTAAGATATCCTATCGTTTGTTTACGAGGGTGGCATCATAAATGCTTTGGAATTTAAGCTAAAGAAAGTGGCAATCTCGTCCTTTTTTTAGTTAGATTCTTTTTTGTTTTTTCCTAGAAAATCTAATAATACTCTTATTTGTTCATGTCTTAATTCAACATCTTCAATAATGTCTCCAATAAAGTTTCGCTGAGCTAAATCCCTAAAGACCTTTAATAAATCAACAATTTGAAGGTACACTAGTTCTTGTA
>JASHSN010000538.1 GCA_030038695.1 Nitrososphaeraceae archaeon | reverse complement strand
CCGAGTTTGCAGCAGAACTCCAATGTTCTAACTCCTAACATAACACCCACTAAACAACAAGAAAAGCACCCTTCATGCAACCAATCCCACCATCCACGCAACAGCTAAATATATCCCAACCGAATTTGCAGCAGAGATAATCGAACAAATAACAGCCGATATCTCTTCAAGAAAACAATAGATTCCTTATTCGAGCTGAGACATGGAAGAACCGCTAGTCATCGCATAAGGATGGTTAACCTTCATATTATAATACTGTGCCTGTAATTCGGTTCCTCAATACGAATAAATCGTAACAGTACCGAATTTGCAGCAGAGCTACATCAAGTGCTGGCGTTGGCTATTGGAATTACCTGATATGGATCATATGCTATTCGATAGTAGAAATCATCTAATCGTATCACGGAGAGTTATGTAGCATGTGATAGTTGAGGGACAAGTATCCATCCTAACGGCTGTAACTCATCGCTGATTGGCCTGAGTAATGATGATATCTAGCAACTGTATGAATAGTACGATTTATTTTCGAGGGACAACAATAGGTACTAGCATGGTAAGAACAGCAAATAAAAAATCTCTATGCCAGCAAATCAGATCACGCGATAGAATTATAGTTATGCCCGGAGTTTTCGACGCCCTTACCGCAAGGATAGCACAGCATATAAGGTTTGATGGCATGTTTCAAACAGGGTATGGTTCAGCCGCCTCATTGCTAGGAATGCCTGATTTTGGATTTCTAAACGCAGGTGAAACTGTAGATAATGCAAGAAGAATAATACGAGCGGTTGACCTGCCTGTGATCGTGGATGGCGACACTGGATATGGGAATCCATTAAGTGTTTGGCGGCTCGTGAGAGATCTGGAAAGCATTGGTGCAGCTGGTATATTTTTAGAAGACCAAGTCTGGCCAAAAAGGTGTGGTCATATGCAGGGCAAGAGTATCATTCCAAAGGAAGAGTACATTTTGAAACTGAAAGCTGCATTAGATGCCCGTAAAAGCAAGGATTTCATTATTGTTGCCCGAACTGATGCGCGTGCCTGTCGAGGCTTGCGAGAAGCAATCGATAGGGGCAAAACGTATTTTAAGGCTGGCGCGGACGTGATCTTTATCGAAGCGCCAACGTCGAGTAAGGAATTAACAAAGATCGCGAGTGAAATCGATGCGCCTTTGGTAGCAAACATGATTGAGGAAGGGGTAACGCCAACGCTTAGTGCTAAGGAGCTGTTCAGGATGGGGTATAACATTGCCTTGTTTCCATTGTCTGCTCTTTTTGCCGCGACTTTCGCTATAATGAAGGCATTCAGTGAGTTGAAGAAAACTGGTACTACAGAACATGCACGCGGCATGATGGTTACTTTCAATGAATTTAATAAACTTGTGGATCTGCAGAAATACATTGGATTGGAGAACCGATATGCGTGAACAGGTTGGAACCTATTAACGTGAAAATTAACGTTAACCATTAGGAATCAATAATGTTCGAATATGATGATCTCATGCTCACTTCATCCCCAATTAAGGTGACGATATAAGATCTCGCGAGGTATAGTCATAAATGGAAATGGTTAGTTCATATTTTGGGAATATGTTAGATACCTGTTTTGATATACATAACATTTAAGTTGTTTTAAACTCGATAGTAGTAGAAATTTGATCGAAAAAGCTGATCTCTCTGTAATAATTCCTACTTACAATGAATACGAGAATATTCTGCATTTAGTTGAGGTTATAAAAACAAAGATTCCAGAGGACCTTATTACAGAGATCATAATTGTAGACGACAATTCTCCTGACGGTACTGGTAGGTTGATTGCGAATTATATCGATGATCCCCTTACGAGGGTATGTACTGGAATTCAACAACAAGAAAATAGTAACAATTTTGCAATTAATCATCGGGGGTCTGTAGTTAAGTTGGTTTGCAGGGAAAACAAGAGTGGGCTTATTTCTGCTATCTTACAGGGAATAAAATCTTCCACAGGCAGGTATATCTTGGTCATGGACGGTGATTTTTCACATCCACCGGAAACTGTACCTGTTTTAATCAACGAGCTGTTACATGATCCTAATTGCATAGTCGTGGCCTCGAGATATATAAGGGGAGGATCTATACGAGGATGGCCTTATAAGAGACTTTTATTGAGCCGCCTGGCAGCAAAAATTGCAATACATGGACTTAGTTTGTGTAACATTAGGGATCCTATATCTGGATTTTTTGCATTTCCTCGTTATATTATGGAAAATATTATGATTGATACTTACGGATATAAGTTTTTACTCGAAATCTTAGTCAAAGCGCGAGGGGTGAAAGTGAAGGAAATACCATACACTTTCGTCGATAGACGGTCAGGAGAAAGCAAGCTAGATGCGCGCGTAATGCTTGATTATCTAAGCGCAATTGGGTATCTGTATAGATATGGTAGGAAGTCAAAGCGCCTAACAAAATATAAGGAAGAACAGAGACGGAGATCGGTTTTATTTCTATCTAAGGCAGCTAGATTTTATACTGTGGGTGCTACTGGTTTGTTGTTAAACTATATCGTATCGATGATGTTGACGAAAGGGATAGTTTCGAATATTTGGTATATACAAGCCTCAACGATCGGGATATTCTTATCAATAACTTCGAACTTTTTTCTCAACAAAATTTGGACATTTGAGGACAGGAACTTTTCATCTAGCAATACATTAAAGCAATATTCTAAATTTCTTGGCCTCAGTACCTTAGGAGCAATAGTTCAGTTAATGCTTCTTTTCTTACTTGTTCATTATGGTTTTCAATATGCAACTTCCTTGATTTTGGCAGTCGCAGCTGCTTCTGTTAGTAATTTCCTGCTCAATAAAAAGTGGACCTTTCGTGAAAAAATATGGGGTTGAATCATTTATTATCTATTGAGGAGGGTCTGGAATAGTCTAGAGCTACCTACATTGAAATTAATCCCTGATGGATGTTATGTGTGATCCACTTTTGTTGTTGTCATAATTGGATGAGGCTAAGCCTTAAGTAGAATAGTGTTCCGTTTGAAATAAATGTCGTACGTCCCTCAGGAATATTGGTTTAGGCATGGAAAGACATACAAAGAAGAATTTCAATATAACAAAAAATTTGAACTACAGGAAAAAATACTGATTGAATATCTTAAAAACCTATCTGTATCTTCTTTTTCAACAGTATTTGAGTTGGGCTGTGGATTCGGACGGATAACTAAACTTTTGCTATCAAATTTTTCGAATATAACCGAATATGTTGCAATAGACCTTTCACCACATCAAATCGAAAATGCCAAAGAATTCGTTAAACCAACAATAGAAACAAGGCAACAAAACCTGAACATTAATTTTATGGTCTCTTCCATACAATCTTTTCAAATGCAGAAGAAATATGATTTGGTAGTGGCGTCAGAGGTTCTTATGCATGTACTTCCGTCTGAAATTGAAGACGTTGTACACAAACTTGTTAGTATGTCAAACGAACACGTAGTCAATATTGATTGGTATGAAGAACCACCTGCCACTAAGGCTGCGCCACACAATTTCATTCACCAATATGAGAAGATATATGTAAACCTATCCCAGGTAAATAATGTTTATCGAATTCCTATAATGAAGAAGGGATCTTGGCTCAAGTCTGTAGACGCAAAGCAATACCTCTTCCATGCTCTGATAAAAAAAACCCAATAATTGATATATCTTCGTGCAAGTGGATTGTTGCCCAATTCGATATCGCATTTCGTCATCTTTTTGCATTCTGTTAAATCCGTTAAGGAGTTGTCATGAGGTTTGTTTTTTAAGACAGTACAAATCTCATTCCACAGGAAACGTGCTATTGCATTTCATAATAGTAACAATGCAGAAACGAACGAAATGCCAATTGATCATGAAAAAATCGATTAATTTGAAGGCCACGATGCTTTTCCTGCAGAATTACATTCATATGTATAAGATACCTGAGCAATACCGACCTGCTTGTTACAGTCAAGCACTATGGAGGGGTAGTCAGAAATCGAGCGATTGTTCTTCAGGGTTTGGAGTACGGTGGTCATAACAACCAGACGAGGCTATGTCAAGATAGGTGTTTTTACTTTTTTTTGGGTAGATGCTAGAAGAACGCGACATGCTAGATCAAACAGGTATACATGAAAAAGATTTTTATGCAAAGAGATTTTTCCTACGGTAATTGCAATTATCCCAGTTTAATAACGCTACTCATTCCCACCACTTAATGGTAACATGCCATTACTGCTTCTACAAC
>JASHSN010000537.1 GCA_030038695.1 Nitrososphaeraceae archaeon | reverse complement strand
GGATTGGATCGAATGAAAGCCGGCGACAACATTATCGTTATTACCTGGCTTCATCTCGCTGACAGACACATCCTAAGGGTTCATCCCCAACGAGATACGTCCCGTCCGATAACAGGAGTATTTTCAACTCGATCGCCTGATCGTCCAAACCCTCTGGGGTGCAGATCTTAGGGATCAACGATGAGATCCTGTATATTAGTCCAATCGAGGTTGTTGACGGGACTCCTGTAATTGATATAAAGCCTGTCGTGGAACAGTCAAATGATTTTTAGTTGGCAGCAAGGTTGTAGTAAATAGGATTATTGTACAGGTAACAAATAAGTGGAAACGCTTGTCTTGAGATTTTAAATGTAGATTACCCTCTTTACGAAGATAATCTACATTAGTATGTTTCTTGGAGATATCTCTCTTCATAAAAGAAAGAAATAAGCATTACCTATGTTGAGGACATAGTGCTATGCGAGTCTATATTTTCTGGGCGTTAGGCATGTATGATCATGTGAACATTATTCAAAGGCGTTTGTCACGAAGCTTTTGATAAATTGAATTATTCCTGATGAGCAGGCGCTAGGACTCACCCTCTTTCGCTGGCTCTTATTCTGAGATCAAGTTCACCAAGAAGACGGCTAATGAGATCGGAATAGCTTTCCTTAAACATCCCTTCACGGCTTAGCTGTTGGTATACATCAGGACTTGCAATACAGTACATTTTTTGCAGGCTTTAGTTTTGGTATATTCCATTTAATCAGGTATAAGGTATAAGTGTGCTATTAAAGTTGCTATTAGTACGAGCTATCATCAGGTCAAATAAATTAGACGCAGATAGAAGATTCCAAGCCGGAGAACATATAAGAGCGTATAAGAGTACATAGGAACATATAACAAGTACATAGGAACATATGACAAATCGTAGTTGACTGACTTAAGTGGAGACTCCCTCCACCAAGATGGCTAGATAGAAGACATCATCATCATGTTGTAGTTGTTACAATATCTGTATGTCAAGCCTTCTGGGATGACAAGATTGGTCTATCGGCAGCTATACACAATGGTAAGAGAGCCTCAACGACGGTCTTGGTGACCACAATCGCATGTACAAATAGCCTCTAGACCCAATCCTACCCATATGTGAGCACAGTCCTTGTGTCTGTCTTCCTTGCATTCATCTAAGGAAGTGGACAGTGGTTGTAGTCGCTGTATTCATAGGATTAGATGCGTATGAAGCATATATATCACTTGGAACGTTTGTCGGCTCTCAATAGGGAGAAAAATCACACCGCGCTAACATATTATCGCAATATAACGATTTAACACAGCATATGCAATTGCGGAACGATTTTTATACCAGGGTCCAGAAAGGTATATTTCTAATCACAGAATGACAATGACATAGCTGACAAACAACAGTACCTCCTATGATTGGAAAGCTACGATCGGTGCTTTTACACTTTTGATCTTCATTCGTGTCTATCTGTTTGTTGATGCCTGCGTTGAATAATTTGATGAGTTTCTCACCGGCAAACGCCGTGTGTGTGATTCCTGCCAATAGACCCGCAATTACTGCCGCTAGTAATACGGCAGCTATTTTGTGGTTGTGTTGTCTCATTTTGCGGTTCATTTCATATCCTCTGCCATGCTATATCAGAGGTGCTTCACAGCACGTGCTAAGAATATAGTAGAAATGATCGATATATTCAAAGTAGGATATATTCATTAGAAACATTATAGTAAGAATGTTGCCATTTTTATTAAGAACCTCTCAAGTCCTATTCTTTCAGACCAACGAGGACTTGCCGCCAGCCTGTTCGGAAGCGGTTTGGGTATTTTCACCATCATTTCTATCCCTCACTTCGGTGGCAACGGCAATGGACTATACCGTTCCCATGACACGACATATTTCACAACTAATATCTCTTCACACTAACAAGAACATGTGCATTTAGACAATAGTCCTCTAGATACCTATAATTACTCAGCTTTAATAATACGATTAGGTTACATTGTTTATATTCAGGGGCTTCTTATTTGCCATCAACGATAGAAATCAAGAAATTGAAAAAAAACGATGTTGATAAAGAGATAAACCTTAAAGGAGGTATAGTTATAGATGGTTTTCCAAGTAGTAGTGGGCTTGTTAACGCTATTGCGTCAGAATGTTTGATTCATTCAACAGGAACAGATCTTGTAGCTTTTTTAGATTCGCCAGATTTCCCACCAATTTCGGTAGTAAATAACTATGCTCCTCAATACCCTATGAGAATATATGTAAACGAAAGTCTCAAGGTTGCATTCTTTGTTTCTGATATCAATATTGACAAGGCGGCACAAAGAGATGTGGCAAAGGCAATGCTTAAGTGGACTACAGAAAATGAGTGTAAGCTAATTATTAGTGCTCAAGGCATAATATCGTCATCCTCCTCTCATCATTACCGGAATAGAAATCGGAACAAAGATTACGATGATAACAACAATAATGACAGTGCTAAATCTACCACTCCTACTCCTCTTACTCCCCTTCCTGCAGACATTTACGCAGTAACAAGTACTGAGGCTGCGGCAAAGCTGGTAATGAAACCTAGTAATGACTTTACCCTTTTACGAGTTGGAACTGTGACCGGTATTCCTGCTATTTTACTAAATGAAGGAGCATTAACGAACCTTGATGTAATCGTATTTCTTGTTAATGTTTTACCCGATGTTCCAGACTTTCGTGCTGCAGCTATAGTTTCAGAATCAATAAGCAGAATTGTGCCAAACCTTTCATGCGATATAGATGGTTTGATGGGTGAAGCACAAATAATTGAAAATAGAATGAAAAATGTAAGGGCAGAACAGGAAAGGCTTTCCTATATCGCATGAAAGAGCCGGTAGAATTCACACTTTGCACTCCATGTTTAGATTTCCATCGTTTAGTTGACATTTATACAGTTGCTTTAATCGAGAAGAATCGTGTATGTATACGAGAGGGAAGAGTACTTGCAATTGACGAAGTTGACGTGACCGCTCACAAGACAAGCATTAACCTTTGCAGAATTACTGAAATGTCCAGAGATAGACTTGAAACAACTTTAGCTGCAGCATACTCTCACTTGGCAGCACGCTCTAAGCTTGAGTTCAATATGGATAGGAATGATAAATGAAGACAACATAATGAAAATGTTAGGAACGAACATTCTTCCAGCCAATCCGTACTATTTGATCAGATGCAGGGCCTGTTTGTAAATGAGTATGTGAGACTAACAAAAATCTTACAGGCCCCAACTAACCTTATTGACCGGGTGTACTTTTACAAATGGAGCTTCGCCTTCTTGCCACGAATCATTTCTTACCCATTCAAACCTCCTCTCAAAGATCTTATACAATCTTTGAAATTCCTCGCCCCTTTCAATTAACTCTGATGAGCCTTGGATTGCTACTGCTATATTGTTTAGAGATGAATTATAAACATCAATTGCGACAGCGATTTTTTTATTTTTTTGAAGATTATGATATTTTTTTGTGTTATAATCAGTCGCGAAGTAAAGGAAATTGTTTTCATATATGTAATTAACAGGTACAACGTGTGGAATATTGTTATATGAAGTGGCTACTCTGCAAATTTCATTTTCCAAAAGAAATGAAACTTCTTTTTTTGTGAATATTACTACCGCCGATCGAATCACCATTACTTGTTGAGAACCTTAAAATAAAAATCTTTGTCAGAACGTCACAAGAGGAAAAAACCTCTGATCGCAACCTTCTTTCTCAAGGGGTTGGATATGACCGATTATCCAAGGCAGCTATTCGTAATATGCTTCAAACAGGTCCCAAAACAAATGGTGGAGTATTAATAAAGATCTCATCAACTCGTGCAATTGCCGGGCACATAGAAGCTTCCCCATACACCATTGCAAAAGCTGGGAGCATAATACTGACAAAATGTATCGCGATGGAATACAGCAGGAACAACATTCGCGCATATAGATTGGCTCTTGGCAACATACAAACAACCCATGGCCAAATGACTGAAAATGACAGGAGGAAGGCCGGAACCGAACCATCAATGAAAAGATGATGGGATCCTGTAGAGGTAGCCAAAGTTGCAGCTTGCGTGACAAGTGATATATTCTCTTTTGCTACTGGAAATACAATCATAATAGAGGGAAGGACTGTGACATAAATTGATTGCGAATTCGTAAGAATTGTGCTCGAATCATCAATGCAGCCCATGTTGCTCATATGAGTACATGCTTCAATATGCTGGGACATTAACAGGGTTCAGAACGTACCCACGTTGTCTGTTCCATATTTGAAGGATACTTTGGTGTATAACGTTTTTACAAGCACGACGCAGATTTCATTTTACTTCCTCAGTCTGAGGACCGCCTTTCCTCGTGCCAAATATCCATCACGAACATGAAGTTGGTCTGAAACCAATCTGTGATTTATTTTTCATCTCGCATCAAGACCAATTGCTCACAAGTTGTCTGCTCAATTCGCTTTTTCACTTTGCAAATTACAGGAACTGCGACCATGAAATTTCGAAAACGTAGAATAAATAGATGTCATCATTCGTTTTCCACCAGGGATAATACGGTGAGTTTCGAAATATTATCTCGTAAAGGGAACAGATTTATCAAACTAGCAAGCGCGTCACATCCGCTCTGGATGTCTCCAGTGTTAGCGTAGTCAAGTGAAAGGACTGAGATATTGTGGCATTCCAGTGCTGCCTGGCTAAGCACTAGATCCTGTGCTTGGTCAGTGGCACAAAATCTTTTTGTTTATCTATGTCTAGAAAATCGACGAAATGTTTGAATATCCTGCACGGGTTCTCCACAACCAGCATTGTAGAAAAGGACGTAGTTAGATAATCTAGCTCTATTCATTATTAGTTCTCCTCCTTTAAAAATAGTGCTCGCACGTCTTGCCCGAACCACCACGATTCTCCCTAAGGTCATGTGGTCTTTCTCCTTAGGGTGCTGGAAAAGATAAAAAAGAACATACAACAATCGCTGGTGAGGGCCTATGCGGTCAGTTATTGCAGGCCCCGTAGTAACAACTATCTAGCATGAGTTTTTTCGCTTCGATGTGATTGCGAAACGATAGGAGAGCATCCGCTAGGGAAGCTGGTTTTTACGGGTCAGGAACAACATTTGCTACCGCATTCAGGACAATATTTCCAAGACTGTGCTATAGGCTCATCACATTTATCGCATATAGTTTTCATTTAACAATTCTCGCCGTTACCTCTAAGGTATATTATCTATGCGCAGATAGTTTAGTGTGTGGGTCATAATTTATCGCCGTCGAGCTTGAGATGCACTACAGAAATAACAACCTGCCTATCATTACGTATATCGAGTACTGTGTTTTACGCGTTATGCTACGATGGGATATCCCCTTCAACCACAGTTCAGGAAGGTTGTGGCAATCTGCTGTGAGATTAGATTCTGTCGGCGCTTAGTACGTTTTGAATGCAAAGGGCAAGTTATCTACCTGTCTTGTTTCCAAGTGAGAGGCTTTGAGGATGTCCTATAGTTTTTTCTAACACAGCATTTGCAATGTCATCCATTGTTTGGCGGTAACTGTCAAAGTACCATCTTTCCGTTTGGCATGCTTGCGAGAAAGAATTATGGCACAAAGACTCCAGAATAGCATGTTGGCGTGCTAAATTGCAATATATTGTAGGATTATTTGGCAAGCGATATGCCAAGCACGCAGGGTAAACCTTCTGGTATGGAGTATTGAAAAGGGTTTAAAGGAAGAATGTGTGGATTGTTGTGAGCGAAGATGACGGTAGTGAAAGAATTGGATGTCAAAACAACGATAAAGATAGGAATAAACGACGTGAAACTTCGCCTCTCCATCTCTAAGTCAAAATAACACATGATATTTGAACATTTCTTGTGAGTTCAACAATGGTCGAGAGAACGTTCTTTTTCTCTATATTATTAATTACTCGTTCACAATGTGAAGTTATTTCACCTGTTCTTCATCGAATTTTTCTGCCCACTTTACCATCTTCGTACGAAGATGATGCAGTGTCCTACGAACAGCAGCTTTACAATAAAAAAGACCCTTTGGTACTTTCAACCAACTCTTACTCGTAAACAATAATTTACAGGTTTTGTAAAACAGATATCTGAGATTGATTGGGTAAAAAAAGGAAGGAAAAAGAAAACAGAAATAATAGAAAGTTCCAGGGAAAGATTATAGTAATAACAGGAGCATCTTCTGGGATTGGTAGACAGGCTGCTCTTGATTTCGTAACTCGAAAAGCTGGTCCAATAATACTCGTAGCCCGTTCCTTATCAAAATTACTCGAACTGAAGAGGACATTGCAATCTGTTCGTGAACCTGAAGGAGTAGACATTATACCATATCCTTGTGATATTTCAAACAGGGATGATGTTCTAAGAATGGGAACACACGTACTCGAAAAATTTGGGTATATTGATTTATTGGTAAATAATGCAGGGTATGGAGAATTTGCCAAAGTGGAAAACCAGAATCTTGAACAAATAGAAGCCGTCATGAGGACGAATTATTTCGGAATGGTCCATTGTACCAAGGTGTTCTTACAATCTATGCTCTCAAGACACTCAGGTCATATTGTGAATGTTGCATCATTAGCAGCAAGTTTCGGAGTTGCCGGAATGGCTGGATATTGCGCTTCAAAATATGCGATCTTGGGGTTTTCAGAATCGCTGTATCACGAGCTGTATGGAACTGGTGTACGCATAACCGTAGTTAGCCCTATAGGTGTAAAAACAAATTTTTTTAACAATCGATCTTTTGAGAACCATAAACCAAATTATACTGGTTTTATGCTGGAGGCGACAACTGTATCAAAAGCAATTCTTGCCGCAGCAAACTCCACGCGTCTCGAAATAATGGTTCCTTTTTATGCAAGGGTAGCTGTGTGGTCCAAACATACTTTCCCATATGTTGTCAATCCTGTAGTGGGGAAGCTTTTTAGGAGAGAATTGGATAGAACGCCAGGTAACAAGACAAACTAACTATTTGTAGAGCGGCTGCGAGCACCTGATCTCACCGATCCTACTACTTAAATAGCCTGTGTATTGCCCAACTACTCAGAACTCATACTCTTAGACAGCATGGGTACATTCCTAGATTATGTTGTCGCAAATACCACAGCCTGTTGCAATTCCTCAACGAGAGGTTAGTTGATTATGAGGAAAGAGTAAATGAACCCTCTACTACCATAACATACATTGTCCTTTAGTATGACTAATAGAACTTGTCGTATTAGGATATGACTAATAGACATGACCTAGCATGGATACAGTTTAATGTTTTATTCGTCTGTCGTCTTATTTCGATTGTGGGACAGGGTTTCTACTATACACTATTATATCAAATTATTCTTTACGGATGATGTCATGAGTGTTGACCTTACCGAAATAGAAGATAATTCATGGAAGAACCAAAATGTAAGGAACAAACTGTTGAACATCGTGGATAGATGGATAAGGCATACTACGTAGACTCCATCAGACACAAAATTTACAGCTCATCAGATCAAGATTCCAACGATTGAATTAATAGACATTTACGTACCAGCATGTATTTCGAGTGTAGTGCGGAGTTGACGGACGAATGATTAAAGTTTATAAAATAAATCATCCCTTAACCATGTTATGGCAAAGAACCCTTTGCCATTTCATTTGAATTAAATGAACAAGGTTGTGACAAAAGGTGATCTGTATTTGGAGAATACCCGAAAAAACATACATTCAGCATTAAAAATAAGCAAGATAAAGTCTGTCTTCATGCTCACATGCATTTACTTCGTTATACAAATAATTGTTGCCTTATACACAAGAAGTTTGGCGTTACTCTCAGATGCAGGACATATGTTAGCAGATGTTGGGGGACTTGCTTTGGTTCTCTTTGCTATCAATTATAGCCGGAAGCCGGCCACTCTGCAGCATACATATGGATTCTATAGGGTAGAGATTTTAGCAGCACTATTAAACAGCATGGTATTGATATTAATTTCAGTCTATATTTTATACGAGGGATATAGAAGAATATTTGAGCCTCCAGAAATTCAAGGTCTTCCTATGATAATAGTGGCTGCTGTTGGCTTAGGCGTGAATTATGCAGGGTTTCGACTGCTAGGTAATAGTGGGTATAGGCACGAAGAAACCCAGGCAGACACAGAGAAGGAACGTGAAGACCTCAATGTGAAGAGTGCATATTTGGAAGTTCTGAATGACACCATAGGCTCTGTCGGTGTCATCACTGCAGGTTTGATAATACTAACAACCAGATTGTATATCGCTGATGTGCTAATCAGTATCGGTTTAGGATTATTTATACTACCAAGAACATGGTCTCTCATGAAAAAGTCTATCCATATTTTGATGGAAGGAGTTCCAGCTAACATATCGCCTGAAGATGTAAAAAACTCCATACTTGAGGTAAAAGGAGTAACAGGCGTATTTGATCTGCACATTTGGACTATAACCTCTGGTATGAATGCTCTATCGGGACATGTTGTGATAATTGATGGTGTTGGGTCACAGACAATTCTCCAAGAAATAAACGCTATACTTGAGAAGAAATTCAAAATAAACCATGCAACTATTCAAATCGAGTCCTACCATTCAGAACCTGATTAAGTGTCTTCCAAAAAGATGAATCTGATACAAACTAGTACAATCCTTAAAACTATTTAAAGATGAGAATGCTAATAATTTCTTATTAATACTATCGTTACACGTTATACAATTATAGGAACAGCCTTTCCTCTCCTCCTTGCATTATTTCCAGCAAATATCTTTCTTTGGTTTTTGCACAGCCTCTTGTTCATGGCGTCAAGACAAGCAATCGTACTCCTGCTTCTCTTAGGAACACTACAATTAGCGTTCATACAAAAAATATAACTCAAGCAAATTCCTTCAATATATCAAAAAGAAAAAATCTTTGTGACGAAATCAGTATTCAGTAATTTTGACAATGTAATACTTATAGCAAAAGGTGGCGTTAAAAACACCATTCCAGTAAATGTGAACGCGAAAATTATCAATCGACTGGATAATAATAGGATAGACACAACACAAGATGTTAATATGACAAAATCACTTAGCACCGATTTAGCAAATGCAATTAGCACCATAATTCCAACTAACAATATCACATCCCCACAACGACAAGCAAGAGTTGTTGTGAACAATCAAGCATTCTGCAGTGGCATCGGCACTACTGGTGTAGCATGTGCTTTCGTGATAAGTATTCAAAGGTAAGTCAAATGTATTGATAGCCTGTCTGCTGGCAATCAATAGCCTTAGTTGTCCTGTACTCCACCATTTCAAAATGGGAATTAAAAAAATAAATGATATCATTTTTCGTAAGACAAGTTATATTAAATCTTCTTATCGTTTTGTTAATACGAAAGTGAAAGTAAGAGACGGTACTGTTGTTTTTCATATCGCTTATAATGAATGTTCTAATCAGATATGTTGTTACTATGAACATGAAAGTATTAACAATAGCTACAAGCCTCGTATTAGTCTCAACTATAGGCGTGTTGACAACACTTGACACACCATTAGCTTCTGCAAGTTCCCTGATCACATCTCCTATAACACCAAACTTCTTTAACATAGAAGGTGACACTAGTGGTAATGGTAGTGGCTACATAGTCTGCAATCCAAGCTGCCATTTGTCTAGCAATAGTGATAATGCCAATAGTGGTAGTAGTAGCAGTGGTGATACTAGTAGCAACGGCGGCAATGGTGATCCTGGCAGTACCGGGCAAGCAGCATATCGACTTACGGTCAATGTACCATCTCATCCATTTGGGATTTCAACAGTCGGTATGTCCATAACAACTGCAAATGGATATACAGACCAAGCGAGCGTACCCACCGCAGGTGGCTCATCATATACGTTTAACATCCCGAAAGATCAAGGAAAATCTGTCCGGGTGTGTGTTAATTCCGGAACCCTTTCCCATGACATCTGTCGCACTTATGAGGTTAGTGGTAATGATATGTCAGTATCATTATCCGCATTACCAAATGCAGATTCTAATGGATTCACACATAGAATACACCATTACTACTTCTATCCAGGAGACTACGGACCCTACGGTGGCTACTATCCATGACACAATGGATTGCTACCTAACTCAAACCTCGCCTCGACATTTCTACTCCTTTTTTGTAAAAAAGACGTAGAATGAATGACACATATTTCACTTCCGTTGTATTGCAAGGTTAGGGACGGCACCCTATAAATACGTCCTCACAAAGGTCAAGTACGAAATCACGTGTCATTCCGTAATACGCTCTGAGAGGATGAGACACACGAGTGCGAATCTGAGGTGCAAACCAAAAACTCTCTTTCGTCGACATCAACTATCAAATAGAAAAATGTGTGCTTGGCGATAATGATTTTCTTTGAACGTGTAGTTAGGCCCTCTACGAACATGGACCTTGAGAATAAATAAAGATTCTACAGTTGACACTCTTGTTCTGATGGGTGGAATTAGGGTTAGCTAGCACAGGAGTGGTTCGACTGGGACTGGGATTAGCCACTCCAGTTACGTTGACACTGTTATGTGGTGTGAAATTGACATTATTGCCACAAGAGAACTTGGCAGTAATCTTATTTTGTCCCAATTTAATAACAGTAGGAGTTAGGCTGTAAGTCCATGTAGAGTAGTTATTCGGTATACCAGTTCCCGTTGAGACAGCTTTTTGATATGGCTTGACACCATTTACGATAACGGAGACCTCACAATCAGTAGATGTTGAATTAGAAATTGAAGTCCCTGTTACCGTGACGCTACTGCGAACCGGAATCTGTTGGCCTTTAATAGGCGAAGTAATCTTTACCATATGTAGATCGCTTTTAATTTGCACCGAATTTGGTAGCCTATTTGTGGCATTACCAATATTGACTAATTGTGCGTATACTGTTGTCTCCATTATAGTTATCATTGTAAGCGAAAGAAGGAGTATAATTGCACCGAAAGAAATTGGTGGCTGCCAGAAGAACCTTGATACCAATGTAATCATAACTGCCTAACGTCATTATTATCTTAAAAACTCTGCGTTTTTACCGATGAACATGGATACAAGCATGTATTTTTTTGGTCCAAATATATATGGTATATAGATGGCCGTTCTATGGTACAGCTGAAACAATTTGTCAGGGGCAATATCGTGGGTTCGGGATCAAATCACATCGTTGTCCACGAGGGAGAGAGACGATTTTTAATCGAATTAAAGGATTTCTTCATAATAGACTTAAAGAAATTCAGTACCCATATGGGCATTTAATGTTGATCTCGACAGTACTAAAATTCGATTGAATCAAAAATGCTGGAGTTTTTTAATAGCACGAACCTGGACATCTTTTCCACGTGTAAGCAGATACGCGGAATATCACAATCTTCTACGGCGCAGCTTTCAAAGTATATAACTACTACTAACGTCTACCGTTTTTAACAACCTGACGGTTGCCACATGTCAGTAAAGATAGTCTAGAAATAAGTTAGTGAAAACCCATATATACTTTTTTGTTGTAAGCATGTTAATGTACAAACAAATACTCTTCGTGATCACGGCGACAATAATGCTGAGTGCATTCGCAACAATTGCGCTGTACACAGCTAGTGAAGTACATGCACAGAACGCAACTGCTGCTGGCAACGCAACTGCTGCTGGCAACGCAACTGCTGCTGGCGCCAATATGACAAAGAACGCGACGAAGTAGCAGAGAGACGATCCCTCTATTTTTTCTTATGTTACGAGTCCGTGTGTTCTTTTTTCCGTATTTAAACTTGAACTTTGACCTCGGAATAAACTATACTATACTCTGAGTGTGTGCATGCAAAATTCTTAATACAAAGAGAATTGACTATATATCCATATTCCTTATCACAATGAGCACCTTTTGAGAATCGGATATTGCATATTCTAATCCAGAAATAAATAGACCGGTTGCTAGTCCTCGGTTAATTTATTTAACTCCTCTGAATGCAGATGGAGATGATTGTATCCCTCAGACTTCACATAGATAAGGAATGATCAATATTTGAATGAGTTCTCCTTTTTCATCAGCTGAGGTCGTGCATACGGAATATTCACACTTTCCACTTTAAACGTATCGCGCAGACTACCGAGTCATCAAAGTAATACAATTGAGATAAGTGCTATGGATACAAATTCAGCAAATTAAATCATTCATAATCAATTTTTTATTTGCTCACAGTATGGGACGAATATTGAGTTGTTTCTTCCTTCAAGAGAGAGTAATAGAAGATCTGACAAGAAAGCTTAGTAGATATAAAATAGAGTGCGGTTTGAGGATATGCAGCACAATACTCATCAGTATCTCAACATATTTACCTCACAGTCTGCCCAAATTCTCCCTTATTAAAAGAAAGGAAATGGCAGTTTAGATGTTGGATTTTTACGACTTGGTGGTGGGGTTGAGTTAGATGGTGATTGAGATGTTGAGTTAGATGTTGAGTTAGATGGTGGTGGAGCTGTTGAGTTAGATGTTGACTTAGATGTTGAGTTAGATGTTGAGTTAGATGGTGGTGGAGCTGTTGAGTTAGATGGTGATTGAGATGTTGAGTTAGATGTTGAGTTAGATGTTGAGTTAGATGGTGGTGGAGCTGTTGAGTTAGATGATGATGGTTTGGAGGTTGCATTGAACAGTGGTGGAGCTGTTGAGTTAGATGATGATGGAGCTGTTGAGTTAGATGATGATGGTTTGGATGTTGAGTTAGATGCGTGATGTGGTGGAGATTTAGCTGGCAGTGGCTGTCCTGGAACG
>JASHSN010000536.1 GCA_030038695.1 Nitrososphaeraceae archaeon | reverse complement strand
CACTGAACGAATGAGATTTGTGGAACAGAAGGAACGATTGAACCTCAACGCCACACAATTGAATTATTTAATAGACGATCTTAACAAGAATCTCGTAGCTACTGCAGATGAAATCATCGAACGTGAGAAACCTAGAATACGATGGTATCAGTGGTCGACTACGGCACTTGGAATTTACCTTAACAAAAGTTTACCTCTTCAAGGTATTTACAGACAAGCAATCAGACGTTTCCCAGGTCTTAAAAAACGAATTATCAATGATACAAATGAGAACCTTGCTAATATACAAGACGATGAATTAGCTGCTGCTGTAATAGAACTGGCCATACAGAAAGGAATATCGGATGATCGAATAAACAATTTGCGCACACTTATGCTATTTCTTAAGAATGCGTATTCTAAACAGGGCATTGGAGAAGGCTCAAGTGAATATCATAATTTCCATCATAGTCTGGAGGTGTGCTATATGAGCTTGCAAATGATGCCAAAGGAATTTCGTAAACATAGTTTCAGCTCTAAAGATTATGAATTAATTCTTATAGCCGCACTACTACACGACTATGATCCTGCGCAAGCGTATTCTTCAACCGAAGATGGGGATATGAGGGAGCCAAAGGGTCCCAAGGTTGCGAGGACTATTCATGAAATCTGCAAAACGAGAATTCATGATGCTTATTTCACGATGAATAGAATTGATTTTGAGAATTATTTTAGAGAATATGAATCTACCTTATCGCCTGCGACAGAATTCGCAACTACGCATCCAGAATATCTTAAGGCAGGACAAAAAAGACCTATCGAAAGTATAATTGTAGAAGCCTTGATTTGGCGCACAGATTTTCCATATCTTAAACAAAAGCATTCTCAGGAATCCTTCGCGCAGCTCTTAGTAGAACTAGAGACCCAACGACAGGAGTCAGACAAAATCCTAGCAATTGGTGAAATTCTATGGCTTTCGGATCTGTCTGTAACATATATGAGTTCAGATCCAATCAGGGCTTGGGATAGAGTTAGTAATCTGTATGATGAATTGTATCTGCCGAAAGTCGAAGCAATATCCAGAACTGATGCATTCTTTTCAGATTTTGCCGATAACGAATCTTTCAAGGAATTAATTCGCGGTCGTCAGTTTCCTGATATTTTCAGGCAAAGATGGAATATGATTTATCAATTCTTCCATGAAGGCAATCCTTCGACGCAACTCAACAGGACAATTTCCATGGCAAGGAAATTGTACATAAAAGTTAATATCGAAATACGTATGAAGCATTGTGACCTTTTGGAGGAGATCGCCGTGAATAATTGGGCAGAGTATTTCATTGGTATTTCTAAAGATCAGAACGAGGTATTAAAAGCAAAGACAAAGTTTGCTGACCTAGATCCCCCTAATGCATCTTCGTTCTGGGGAGATTCTCAAAGACTGCTGGCAAATATTGAGGATCGATCAATCGATAATTTCTTGCTAGTCCTATCTCAAAATTTTGATTCCAATAATACTATTGGCGAAAAATTGAGATCGTTAATTACGGTACTCCCATTAAAATTAGTTAACACAGGTACATTGCAAATGCTTACAGATTTGCAAGAGACAAACGCTTGCAAGTTAAAGGAACTCACAAATATCGTTCTTGATAGTGGCTTTGAAATTGATTTGCTCAAATCTACGAAGCTATATTTTAAAATAAACAGCAAATATCTGGTATTCACAGGAGGAAGAATACCTCGCATCCTAGTCTTTCGCCCAAAGCAAATGCTCATCAAATAAAACAATGTGATGGGCTGAAAATAGTATGACTAGAAAAGGAACTGTCATGTTAAGCTGTATTCTACAACATATAATTAGATCCCTCGTCTGTATACTAATACCCTTTGGTCCACATTAAAAAACTTGAGGTTTACGGATTTAAGTCATTCGGATTTAAGAATATTGTATTGAACTTTGAAAAAGGCCTCGTGGCGATCACAGGTCCAAATGGGTCTGGAAAAAGTAATATCTTGGATGCAATAATGTTCGCTATCGGCGAAAATAATCCTAAAGCTTTGCGTGTCGATAAATTTCAATCGCTTTTTCACGACAGTCAGAACAGCTCTGCAAGGCTCGTTAGAACTAGTTTAATCTTTGACAACTCAGATAGAGCAATACCAGTAGATTCTGATTCAGTTACTGTAACAAGAGAGATGGAAGGACAAACTGGTGAAAGCCAGTACTATCTTAATAAAAAGAGAGTAACGAAGAGCACTTTGCTAGAATTGTTAGAAATTGTGCTTGCTACCTCGAATAAACTCAACATCATTCAGCAGGGTATGATAACTCGGATTTCGGAATTAAATTCTGACGACCGCCGAGAAATTATAGAAGATATCATCGGACTATCATACTTTGATGAAAAAAAAAATGAGGCGATGAGGCAGCTAGAGGAATCAGACCGGCGCCTCGAAATTGCCATGGCTCGTATTGGCGAAATACGAAAGCAAATTGACAACTTGGAGGAGGAAAGAAATGACCAATTAAGATATAAACATCTGGAGTCGGACCTTCAGAAGTTCAAAGCGATAAAAATCTCGAATACATTGAGAACAATCAGATCTGATTTGACAGCGAAAGCGGAGCTTCTGAACTCAAAGATATCGCGTTCAAAGGACCTAAGCATGAAAATAGAACAAATCAGTTCACAACTAGGGAAGTTGGAATCAGAAAATATAAAACTTATCCAAGAAGCGAAAGTTGCAAGCATGACCAAAGCAGAAATAACAACTACCATAACTGATCTCGTTTACGGTTCGGAAAGGAAAAAGGCATTGATCAAGGAAACAGTACAGCGACTGGTTCAGATCGAAAAAAACGTTGATTCAATTGAAAAGGAGAAGCAAAAAATTAATCAAAAAATAGAGAGTCTGCTTTTGAAAATAGATGAAAATAAAACCTATGTTGAGGAGAGAGATGGTAGGTCATCAATTCTAAAGTCGGATTTAGCTGAGATGACTTCGGTAATAGAAAAACTCTCAGCTAGTGACAATAGATACGCCGTTATCAGAACAAGACTAGAAGGTCGTCACAAACGACTATATGAAATTAAGAACTATTTGGACGTTTCATTAGCTAGGCTTGAAGAGAAATTGGTAATAGCAGCAGGCAGAGCCAAGAGCATAGATTCGGAAACTATTGAGTTAAAAGCAAATATTAAGAAAAACAAACAACTACGACATGACCTTCGTACCGGGCTCGAGTCTCAAAAGGCTGGGTTGCATACTACGAACAGCCTCATTAATAACCTGAGTGAGATCAAAAGCACTTTGCAAACCCATCTGAAGACTTCTACGAACCTTTTAACTTCTGCAGACGCTTTTACTATAAAATGTGAAGCAAAGGCTTCCACAGTCAAAAATGCGATGACTGAAGATATTGCCATAGCAGAATTGATGAGGATGTCAGATGCGTTTGGAATCGAGGGACTGGTCCACAATGTAATAACATGGAATAAAGATTATGAAAGAGCTGTTCTCGCCGCTGGTTCAGAATGGATGAAAGCATTCGTGGTCGACACTGTCAAATCGATGATCTCGATAGCAGAATATGCCAAAAAAAACAAACTACCACGCCTTAAGGTCATTCCACTGGATATGGTGCATGACGTTCAAAGGTCTTATTTTCCTAATGACGATCCTAATATCGTTGGTAACCTTGCTGATTTCATAAATTCCGACCATAAGGAACTTCCAGATTTTCTTTTTGGAAATACAGCTCTTGTAAAGAGTCCAATTACTGCGTACCTGTTGTCTATTGAGGGGTACAGGGCCGTCTCGGTAGGTGGAGAGCTATTCGAAGCTTCAGGCAGCTCGATGGCTGTAGATTTTGGCTCTACAATTTCCGATCTCACACATATGCTTCTTCTCAGTAATTCGATAGAGATCCTGAGAGACTTACTAACCAAATTGAGTAAGCTAATTGAGCAGAAAAATGCTGACCTGAGACAAATCGGGTTAAGAATAGATCAACTAGATTCTGAAAAATTTGAAATCGAGAGAAAAATAAGTGAGTTAGATACACAAACTTCTAATTTAGCAGATCTCATTCACGAAGACGAAAAAAACCTTGAGGAACTCATTTTGGAAAATATCGCAGTTCACTCAGAATATGAATCCAGACGCCTAGAGTCAGAGGAATGTCGCAGACGCACATCACTGATAGAATTGACTATAAGCCGCGTTTACCATTTAATGGAACGTGTGGCGGGTGCATCGATCAGACTCAAATTAGGACAATTGGGTGAGAAGAGGGCTCAAATTATGCGTGCCATAGAGGTGGACGATCTAGAGCTACGAGAGATGCTTAGGTCTTTGGAAATACTCAAAAGTGAAGTTGCGATAGGGTTGGAACGATTAAAAACCTTGAATGAGAATGCCCAAGAGTTGGAGATTGAACGAAAAGAAAAGATTGATCAAGAGTGTGAATTAGAATCTAATTTGAGATCCATCGAAGCTGAACTTCAAATAAAGAGAGATCGAGAGCAGCAAGTAATAGATTCTACTAGAACATCGGTAGGTAAGTTACAAATATACGAGCAAGAAATAAAGACGCTAAAGGAAAATGAAAGAAAACTATCCAAAGAAAACAGCTCCCTTGAAAAAGATATTGCATTAGCAGAAAAAGATATATCTGACCTTAATTCTGAGGAATCATCTCTAATCGATAATATTAAGTCGCTAGGATATGCCGATTTACTGGAGCCCTTAGATGTTAATGAGATTATAGGAGAATTAACGGCAGAGCTTGACACGTTAAAACCACGAATTAACCTACGCGCCAATGAAGCTTACGTAGAAGTAATTTATGGATATAGGGGCATGTCGACAAAAAAAAATCTGCTGGAGAAGGAACGGCACTCGATCGTCCACTTTATCGAAGAAATCGTTACTGAAAAGAAGGAAGTTTTCATGGATGCATTTGAGAAGGTTGACAATAACTTAAGACAAACTTTCTCCGAGGTCACAGGCGGAGCTGCTTGGCTAGAAGTAGAGAATAGTGAAGACGAATTTTCAGGCGGTATAATGTTAATGGTTCAATTTCAAGGAAAACCAGCACGCGAGTCCACTGCGTTGTCAGGAGGAGAGAAGACTATGGCTGCCATAGTTTTTCTTTTGGCACTGCAGTCACTTAAACCGTCTCCTTTTTATCTAATGGATGAGGTTGACGCTCATCTTGATGCTCAGAACACTGACAGATTATCTAAGGTGCTGTTAGAAAGATCGAGGGATAGTCAGATGCTCATGGTTACCTTGAAGGATGCAACGGTGGCTAAAGCAAGCATGATTTATGGCGTCTATTCGCAAGACGGAGTATCTCAAGTTATAAGGCACAAACATCCTGACCAGCTTCCTGTTGGAGATATTAGATCTGACGTGAGCACAAACTAGCTAGTTTTCAAAGACAGATAAATGAAGGTCTAAACATTACATTACATTACGCTAGACGACAAGAATCAGGCGGAAACAGCTTGGCGTTAGGTGTTTATCCAGAGCTTCAGAATGTTCATAGGAGGCATTATAGAGATATAGGATAAATGAAACATGATACATAATGGTTTTCTTCCTCACCGGATAATAAGGGTTCATTTTTGCATATATCCATTGAATACAGGCATCTATGAAAGAATCTACACCCGGTCTTTGGCCTTTCTCTAGTTTCATCGTGCTTAATACGGATGATCTTTTCCTTTTCCAAATTGTGAACTTTGGGTTCCGAAATTGCATCTAATAAAGCCTGCGTATATGGGTGAAGTGGATTCAGTAATACTTGTTCTATCGGTCCCACTTCAACTATCTTCCCAGCATACATAATCCCTACATCATCTCCGATAAACCTGGCAGTAGCAAGATCATGGGTGATATACAGGTATGAAAGCTTGAGCGTGTCTTTCAAATTTCGCATTAATTCTAATATTTCGGCTCTCACAGAAACATCTAGCATTGATACAGGTTCATCGGCTAAGACCAACTTTGGTTTGAGGACGAGCGCTCTAGCTATTGATACTCTCTGTCTCTGACCCCCGGAAAGCATATGCGGAAATTTGTCAGCAATGTCAGTCGTGGGTTCTAAGCGTACTTTCTCAAGGGCCTCTAATACGTCCTCTATCTTCTCTTTTTTTGACTTGCTCTTTTCATGAATATTTAAAGGTTCCATGACTATATCCATTATTCTCATTCGAGGATCGAGTGAATTATAAGGATCCTGATGTATCATTTGTACATTTGTGCGAAATTTCTTTAATTTGCTACCTTCATATTTTGTAATGTCATGTCCATCAAATATTATCGAACCGCTATCTGGCTCGATGGCACGTAGGACTATCCTCGCTAAGGTAGTTTTCCCGGAACCTGACTCTCCTGCAAGGACAAACGCTTTTCCCTCATCTATTGTCAAGCTTACACCGTCTACAGCTCTGACGTAAGATTGGTTGTTCTTATGAAACACTTCTTTAATACTTCTCCTAACTGGAAAATACTTCTTGACACTTTCTAGCCGGAGAATTTTGTGCAATTATTCAGACGACCTACTGATGTTTGATAATATAACAATTTTGTATGCGAACATCTTGTATTCATATGATTAAGTAATAATTATATAAGTACATAGAATTTTCAAGCGATGTGCACATTACTGGCAGGGTATTGATCTGTGATCCTATAGATCATGCTGGCATCTCTGCCCTACAAAAGGCAGGTATGACAGTGGATTATTGTCCTAATATCGATGGAAAGGAGCTGATTTATAAGGTCAAAGATTACGAAGTCATTGTTGTCAGAAGTAGAACCATAATCAGCCGCGAAGTCATAGATGCGGCAATTAATGCAAAAATTATTGCACGTGTGGGTGTTGGTCTAGATAATATAGATATTGACGCTGCGAAGGTCAAAGACATCAGTGTAATCAATGCGGCCGAGGCAGCTATAAACGCAGTAGCTGAACTCGTTATAGGCAACATGATATCTATCGCTCGCAACATTACACGAGCCGATGCTGAGATGAAAAAGGGAAATTGGATAAAGAGGGACTTGATAGGTACAGAATTGAGTGGAAAATATCTGGGACTTATTGGTGTAGGAAACATAGGTCGGAATGTAGGACGTATTGCGCGAGCGCTACGTATGAACATTCTGGGATATGATGTTATTCCTATAAGTCAAGATTATATCAAAGAAGTTGGTTTGATTAGAACGGATCTTAATACATTGGTAGAGAGTGCTGATTTTATTTCATGTCATGTACCCCTTACTTCCGACACGAGACACATGTTAAACGCAGAACTGCTGGCAAAGATGAAGCCATCAGTATATATTATTAACACCTCGCGTGGTGGAGTTATCGATGAAAATGCTTTATACCAATCTTTAAAAGCTGACAAGATAGCAGGTGCGGCGTTAGATGTGTTCGAGATCGAACCGCCGACGAATAGATTGCTTGTTGGGTTACCTAACGTGATATGTACTCCTCATATCGGCTCACAGACCAAAGAGTCGCAGGAACTGGGGTCTACTGTGATAGCGGAGAAGGTGATACAGATTATGTACCAGAAATCTAATATACATTAGTTGTTACGTGGTTTTCTGTTCACAAAAACCTGAAAAATGTGCGTTTCGAATCATATCCGGCTCATACTAAATCACACAACTCTTCAAATGCGTCAACCACCAGCTGAGTAGAATAAATTCGGATGCAACACCCACACCTCTAGATCTTGAGTGGTGTCTCGTATAAAATGAACAACATCTCATAGCAACGAACGTAGCATTTATACATTTTTGGCCAATATCTGACGACTTTTCAAGACTATAAATAGCATTTAAGTATGGGCGAATTCTGAAACACAGAGATTTCGGAGTAAATCTGTGCCCACCTACTGTAGGTTTACCATGTCAGAAGATATACGCAATTAACGACGCATGTATGTAAATGCGAACACTGATAGCAAGACCTCTAGCCGTTTAGCTCACCATGGTTGTTATGCAGTTGACGAAAACGACAAGGCACTAAATAAGCAGCAATCTTCTAACAAATGAGTACAGAGGAGGACTGACAATAATAGGCGAGCGGTGCAGGTTCCACCTTCCAAATGCGTGAACTCGGTACATGCCGCGACAACCCCGCTTTCTCCTCAACCAGTGATTCTACGTACGCACTTTAATGAAAATGATCTTGGTATTGGGCCCATCGCTACGGCGTACATCTGTATAAACTCTCTGGAATAATTTCGAAAAATATTTTACAAGGGATTCAACAGATAGTTCTCCAGAACTTTTTGGAAAAGTTAAATTCGTGAAGAACGACGCCTACTCCACAAGTCTAACAACTATTCTATTTTCATTCGAGCCGGTCTTGTATACAGATATTAAGGGCTGTTAGAAAATGTACGAACATCATGCGTAGCTACATGGCTGCAACCTGGAACAAAATGTGGAAGCTTAATACTGACGAGCTGAAATCGAAAGCGATTGCATGGAGAACAGAACATGCTATACATAGAATCGAAAGACCGAGTAGATTAGATCAAGCAAGGAAATTGGGATACAAAGCAAAACAAGGAATCATCTTGGTACGAGCAAGAGTAGGCAGGGGCGGTATGAGAAAGCAAAGACCAGTTGCAGGCAGAAGACCTAAACATCTAGGTGTAGTTCACATCAAGCAAGGAATAAGTATGAAGCAAGTGGCGGAACGAAGAGTTCTCAAACGTTTTACAAACATGGAGACTTTAGGATCTTATTACTTGCACAAAGACGGCCAATACTTTTGGTACGAAGTCATACTTGCAGACCCTTACCATCCATCTATATCCAACGATAGAGAAATGCGCAGAAGACTTAAGGCCTTTGCAAAAATTGAAGTTTGAAGCACATCTACCGCTGACAGATTTCGCTTTCTCTCCAGGAATATCAAAATTCGTTTGAATCGTTGCTTTATAGTATGCTATGTATATAGAATTGGTATGCTGCCTGAAACTTCTGATGCTCATTTTTATATCTAATGAGAATTTATAGGAGAGGTGTAAATCCGTCAGAATGAAAAAAACGAATGGTTTGGAAAGCACATGGTCATGGTATGAAACCCAGCTTTGCGATTACTATATTTTCGTTCTTTGTTATCAAAAGAAATTACAGCGAGCTTTGGAACCTGAAACTAGAGGCAGAAACTGAGTCGTAAATGGGTGAAGTCGTTCTAGGCTGTTCATCCTCATACTACTGAAAACGGTGGTTGGACTGGCGTATCCCGATAAGGATACCCGGGCTACGTTATTATTCACAATTCTTTAACACAACATTGATGGACTCTACTTTTTATGATAAATTCTATTCACAAATGAGGAAACGCAGATTCATTTAGATGACCAGGGCAACTCTCGAATCACACATGTTAAACGATTAGTAACACGTGCAATCACAAAAGGATCCAAGATATTTTTCGAGCAAACTCTTGATAAAAATATCACCCTTAAGAGCTACAAAAAAGTTAGGCGCAATATTATTCCAGCTTTCACCCAGCTTTACTGCTGATGATATTAAGAATATCGAACAATTTCTAGATAAATTACCTATCGTATTGAATTCAGACACTCTCCTTGGGGAACTGAAGTGCCATGGGAAATGTTAAGGCATTACAACATAGGAGCTGTAATGACGGATTCTTCAACTAAAAATCTCCAATTTTTATCAGAACTAATCAATCATGCTAATCAGTCGTTCGTTATTATCGGTACAATTATCTTTATTCTGAATTAATTGGTAGAGGAAGTAAATCAAATAAGAGAACGAAGAGATTCTCCGTATTTATTTCAACAATCAGGGAAAGCTGTAGTCAACGCAAAGCAGTTCAAAGACATGATTGGAGGCGTTGGTTTTGATTGCATTTTCAAAGTTTCTGTCATAAGCCCATGGGATTTAGAAATGAATTAGGAACATTACCTTCTTGTTCTCTTTCTGATGTCATGGCGTTTGTAAGTCAGTCAGTTAATTTATTGTGCGAGATGCTATTGAGGCTGCTTACACAATTAGGGTTCGACAGGACGCTATACGGCTTCAGTGATTCCCATTTCCCCTGCCGTTCGAAACGACTAGTAATACTAGTGGCATGAACTCCCCTCGTATATACCCGATACCGGAGCAGTTTACTTGTTCTCTTCTATGACCAAAGACCTTATTGAGGCGATGACATGGTACATCTCCTCCTGCATCGTATCCTTATCTAGAGTGACATAATAAAAGGAATCTCTATTAGGCAAGGTCAGAATTTTAACGTTTTCATTCACAGTCAGCGTATACTCTGTTTTGCCGATAGAAGGTTCAAATGCTTTGCGTAACTGGTTTCTAGTGGCTTCAATAAAATTCTCGTTGCGTGCTTCATCAGGTTTGAACAATGGCATTACCCCCTTACGAAGTTGTCCCGCAAGAGTTCTTCCAAACATGTTCATCTTCCCTGCATACCGAATTTTTGACGAGACTCCGAGTATCCTTATACAAGTTTCCCTGTTTTTTTGTGCTTCCTCTTGTGATAGCCTGCCGGTCATAGGAATGAGCTTCAACTTAGGCCATAAATACATACTGATAGAAGGGATAAAAAAGGATGATACTGATAAAAAGGTCCTGTTCAAATTTGGATTAGTAAGAACGAAAGTCTAAATCAGAGAAAAAGATGACTCATGCAAAAACACTTAATCTTTTATGTATATATGACCCCAAATGTCGTAGAGAGAAGGAGCGTCATATTTTACATGAAGGTAGTAATTTTAGCTGGTGGTTTAGGAACTAGATTACAACCCTACACATTCTTCATTCCCAAACCAATGTTGCCTTTAGGTAATAAACCATTACTCCAGCATATAATTGAGTGGGTAACAAACAATAGCAATAATATTAATAATAACCGAAAAAATAAAATAGACCATATTATTTTATGCGTGAGCTATCTCCATAGGACTATTGAAGATTATTTTGAAGATGGCGGTAGATTCGGTATCAAAATAGACTATGCTATGTCAGAGCGACCGCTAGCTACTGCAGGACAATTGAAGACTGCAGAGAAATTCTTAGATGATACCTTCGTTTGCCTGTACGGAGATGCAGTTTATACATTTAATCTTGATAAGATGATAGCAGAACACAAAAGCTCTAAAGCATTTATTTCGATGGCGCTACTCTCATATAAAACGAATCTAAGGTACGGATTCATTGATATTGATGATGAAGACGGAGGAAAAAGAGTTACGAGTTGGAGAGAAAAACCAGAAGTTAAGGGATTAATCAACATCGGTTGTTACGTTATGGAGCCAGAATTTCTAAAACTTGTTCCTCAATCCAGTTCCTTTGGAATGGATGATGCAGTAAGAATGGCTCTTGAACAAAATAGGCTCGTGAAAGGATTCAAAATAGAATCAGGATTTATTGACATAGGAGACAAGAAATCATATCTTGAAGCATACAAAAAATATGTCAAGAAGCTTGGAAAAATATAGGATCTTTCAGAAGATAAGCTGAACTCTAATAGACGCTGGCCCTCCGAGGAGAGAAAGTATAAAACGTACACGAATAGGCAAATGCTTATTTTAGCTCATATAACGCAATTGATAATTTAAATACCATGTTTTCATCAGTCCTTTCTGCTATGGGTATTATGTACTTTTGGGTTTCTTCTTTATATCGCAGCATCTTATTCTTGTGAGAAGCGTTTTTTAGAGTCCTAACAATTTCAAGTCTATCCGCTAGGATCAAATATCGAGCAAGTAGAGAGCTGTTTATGATATTGTAGAAATATTCCCGCAGGGCTTTTTCTCTTTCTTCGTTCATTATTTTTGGCATCGCAACAAGACGGACTATATTATGTACAGCTTCGCCAAAATCATGCCTCAAGTCATCATCGTCTTTAAGAGTCGTATCGTGAAGAAGAGCTGCACATACGAGATCTACGTTGAAAATATGCAGCTCCTCAGTAATAACTAGAGCTACCCTCAGTGGATGATTGATAAATGGCTCGAGATGGTCTTCATCTCTAAAGTCTCCGCCATGAGCCTTAAGTGCAACTCCAAAGGCTCTAGTTATTTTAATAAGGTCACCTGTAGAACTCTCAAACGGTTTTATCAACCGGGCAAAACCCCGTTTAGTAAATTCGCTGAGAGTTGCTATCATCATATACATCCAAAGGCTTTTTGTATATATATCGTGCTTTGACTAAAATTATGGCCTCTTTCCATAATTTATTCAAATTTCAATTTCAATACAATGAAAAAAGATTACACTGTAAATTTATTTCCACAGGGACGTCCCGTACTCTAGTCTCAATTCTGGCGTGGGTGTCTTAGGAACTCTAGATCAATCCAGTATCGCCGCTCTAATCTTGCTTCTTATTTCCGTCAGATGAAGGTGTTAACGAGGTTGCGGTCCCATTCTCATTCATCTCCGGTCCGAAAGCAGTGATCTCTTGACTTTCACAAACGGTCTTTGAAGGTCCTGACGATGGTGTACTGTCTTCCGCCGTAGATCGTTGCTTACGTGGGGTCGGTTTACTTCTCCCGACGGACTGCCTTGAAATTTTTTTTGCACGAGTTACACCCGTATTGCTTTGTCTACCTATACTTTGTCCCTTGGATCTCTTCCTTTTCAAAGTTGACACGGATCTTTTAGCCGGTTTAAGTTTTCCCTTCTTTTTTGCCTTTGGTTTGGTTTTAGGTGTCATATCACAAGCAGTAAACGATACAAGGATAAATAGTTATTAAAAAACTAACTGTTATGGACAAGTATATTAATACGATTTGAAAGACAACTCTGCCAATCGAGTTTATTTTATACGAGTCAGGCTCAAGAATTTATTACACAGTATTACCTTCAAACCAAATCTACCTTCTCGACAAAGAACTAACTGGTCGGTTATTATTATTGTAATTTGAAGGAAAGCTTTTATTATTACATCTTTTAATAGCAAATCATGAAACGCGTAGAAGCCATTATCAGTAATGAAAAGGTTCTAGAACTAAATGAAGCGCTGAAAAAGGCTGGAGTAGGAGGTTGCACCATATTCGAATCAAGAGGCCGGGGAAAGGGGGCAAAGCCCGTCGTTGAAAGTAGTAGAGGGACATCAAGATATGTCTCCGAATTCTCAGTCAGAGCCAACGTACTTACAGTGATTGAGGACTCTCAAGTAGAAAAAGTAGTGAATACAATACTGGCCACAGTCAGTACAGGTTCAGCTGGTGATGGCAAGATTTTCATATCTTCTGTGAGCGACGCTGTTGACATAGGAACAAAAAGACACGGCGAAGCTGCCATATCGTCAGGATAATTTGATGACTTCAGAATTTGTTTCGTGCGCTACGATTTCCAAAACCATTGGAAGATAGGATACGACCCTACCTAAGGCTAGGTAACAATGATGAGGTAATGTCTTTGCTATCGATCTGATCGTATCGTTATCAGCTTTGCTACGATACCTACTCTTGATTAGATAACGTGTAGTGAGCGTTTATCTTCCAATGCTAACCACGAATCGCGTTAAGGGTACGTATTGGAAACGAAATAACCTTTGATACAACTATCATGCATGAAGTATGTTTATTGTGGTAAATAAATGAGTCTTATTTGGAGAAAAAGGCTGAGAGGAAATAGTATTGGATAACAACGGATACCAGTGCTAGTACAGAGCTATATATTGCCAATTCAACTATTTTTCTTACAATCTCCTTTTCAGTTAGAGGACCGTCTGCCAAGATTAATCTCAATAGCGTTGTAGGCGCATTCCTCTCCTTTGACGCCATTAATTTAAAATCATTCGTCAGGATCGTAGGTCGAGACTTAACTTGCCTATGTTCTACAATTTTTTTGACGCTGTTGAGGAACAAAAATGAATTCATCACTGACGGCAGCAAGGCAATGACTGCTATAATTTCAGAGCTTCCAGCAATTGCTAGGGCACCGTACATAGATCCGATCAATAAGGTGCCCGAATCTCCTGGAAATATTTTACTTGGAAACCTATGATACTTGTAAAATGCAATCAATCCACTAAGCAGCGGAAGCGCCGCAATAAATATAACATTGCTTGCAAAGACGGCTATAGAGACTAATAGTGGTATCATTGCGATGATCAAGGCTTCGGTAGCCACTCCATTCAAGACGTCAATTGAATTGATTGTATTGCCGGCAACTGGAATAACGATTAGTATGAGCGGAATGTATAGAAGTGGAATGGATACGCTGCCAAATATAAGATTTAGGTGAGTTCCATGAGCTCCTAAAACAATCAAGGGAATGGCAGCAGGAATAAGCGCAACAGGCTTATACCATCCTGGCATGACTTTTTTATCGTCAATAAATCCTACAATAAATGCGATTATTGTGGTTAATAGAATGGCGATAACCTGTGTGTTCCGCGTAAGTAAAAAGAGAATGCCCTCTGCGATAGCTATTCCCATGAGCAATATGGGACCGGCAGGTCTTGGGATGTTAGGCTTTCCAGGTTTATGATAATCTCGAACCACACTTCCTTTCGCTATGAGTGATTTGATTACTTTAGGTGTCACCAATAGTATTATTAGAAATGCAGCCATAGAAACGACCGTTCCATAAAAGAGGACATAACTCCAAAAGGACAAATCAAGCATTACTGTTATCAATTCCGTAGATAGGATGGCTTATAAAATTACGATTAGTACGAACATAAAAGTAGAATCTGGATTTCGTACTCAAATTTAGCATTTCTACTGTCGTTCCTTCTTTAATTGTTCTTTTAATCTTTTTGCCAAAGTTGGCCCGATTTTCGGAATAGAAGATAGTTTTGCTTCTGGTGTTTCACTAACTTTCCTGGCGTCAACAATACCTGCATCATACAACATTCGAGCCCTTGCTCTTCCGATATCCTTTAGCCTGACAAGTGGAATAAGTTCTTCTCTTATACCATATCTTATCCGAATTTGAAGATTGTGTAACTCTCCCAGCAAATCTCTGCGCCTAAGTAATTTTGCAACTTCATACAACGAATGAGCTAGCCAATCAGCGATCTCGGTCATTCTATGCATATCGCCGGGTTCAACTGCAAGTCTATCACTTAAGGTCCTGTCACTAGTTTCATGGATCCACGCGTATAATGCCATTAAACTCCTGGAGCATTCAAAATCGTTAATTGGAAATAACAATTCGTCACGATGTTCGCCAATAATCGCAGCTAATTCTACCAAGTCCTTCTTTCGCATTGAAAATTTAGGATAGAAATCAGAACAACTTGTGATCAGATGCAGAAAGCCAAGTGCATGTTTATTAACGTCGTGTGTATTTGTCTCCTGCGTTGACTCGATCGCTCTTTTGAAGTCTACAGCAGTAAGAGGGTCAATATAAAGTAATGATGATTGCCTTCCAAAATTGGTGGGTACGTACCTTCCGTTTTTCGATTTTATAAGATTCTCATCTTGAAGGTAACGTAAGACCGTGTCGATTTTCAGCACTACATCTGTTTTTTTGAAATTTTGGGCACACAACGAGGTTCCGAACAAATCGTATATTTCGTCCTGCTTCATTCCAGGAATTGTGGAAATAATACTGAGGAGATGCACTCTCAATGCCTTATCATTTATCAGTTGCGAACGTACTGGCTCAACCTCCCCAAGAACGTAGTGTTCATAAAGATCTGTTGAACTTAGTCCATATTCAGCTACAATTATCGCTTCTCCAAATTTGTCGTACTTTGGTCTTCCTGCACGGCCACAGAGTTGTTTGTATTCCAAAACACTAATCGGAATATTTTGGCCATAATTAGCGTCATACCGTACAACACTTGACAGTACCACTCTTCTTGCAGGCAAATTTACTCCTGACGCCAATGTGGGGGTAGCGACTATGAGTTTAATAACACCTGTCTTAAATGCTTCCTCTACAATTTCTCTACTGTTTGCCCCTAAACCTGCATGATGGAAAGCTACGCCTTTAGATACAACCTTTGAGAGATTATTCGTGAGCTCTAGATCTTCGCCTTTTGTTCTTATTTGTAGCGATACGGTGTTAGCCTTTTCTTTATCGGTTCTGTCAAGTCGTTTAAGAACTGCTTCAGCAGCTTTAGCGGCAAGTGAACATGCACGTTTGCGAGTCCCGGCGAAGATTAATGCCTGTCCGCCATTATCAATAGAGTCGATCGCAAGATCTATAGCAGCATCGGAATAGCCGTGAATTTTAAGATGGTTGCCATCGTTCATGAGTAAGGTCCCATCTTCATAGACGCCCTCCAACAGTTTAGTTGGTCTCCAGTCAGTTTCAATTAGATGACAATCCAACCACTTTGCGATATCTGCAGAATTAGAAACCGTCGCACTTAACGCAAGAATCTGTGCATTTGAATGCAGCTTCCTAAGAATTGTTAATATCATTTCAAGAGTGGGGCCGCGTTCCCTTTCGCCAATTAAATGAATTTCATCTACTACTAAGAGTCCGACATCGGAAATCCAGCTAGTTCCATGTCGGATTAGCGAATCCATTCTTTCGTTTGTCAACACTAGAACATCTGCTTCTTCTAATTCTTTCGCCGTCGAGTCATAATCGCCGGAGGCAACTTTGATACGGATCTTTCTATTCAAGATATTCAAACGTTCGAGCACCAGTAGATCATTATACTTCTCCATAGCTAATGCACGTAGTGGCGTAAGATAGAAAACCTTTAATCCTTTTTCAAATGCTTTTATTGCTGCCATTATTGCTATTAGAGTTTTTCCACTTGCAGTGGGCGATGTGACGAGCAAGTTTTTGCCTTCTAGCAGACCGTGCGAGATAGCCTGTTCCTGGGGGGGAAAGAGTGAAGTATGCCCAAGTATCTCTAACAGGTTTCTTATCTTTGGATCTTCCATCATCATCTTCTATACAGTTTTAATGCCGCTATATGATTAATGTCACGGACTTATTTGTATGCTTGTGTATCCTTCGAAGTCAATAGTTCATGATGGAATATTCTTAAGAAAATAAACTGGTAAAATAGTTATTATAGCTAAAACTCTCAATTTTATGAAATGGAGCTCACAAGGGAGGAAGAAAAATTGCTGAAAGGTGAGGGCGGTGAATCGTTGGCAATTGCATATAGAATCTTGCTAGCAATAGGCGAAGCTACCGAAGCACAAAAGCTGATCCCTGTGAAATGGGCGCACTTATCGGGAGTCAATTACAATACTATTGGTGACAGTGGCACGGACTTTTTAGAAAAATTTAGTAGAGGTGCCACGGTCGCGATAAGGACAACGATAAATCCAATGGGCTTTGACGAAAGTAAGACTCCAAATCTCCCTGATGAATTTATCCGAAAGCAAATGAGTATAGTAAGTTCGTACCGAATGTTAGGAACGACAACTTCATTCACATGTATCCCGTATGAAATTTTTGATATTCCTGAAAAAGGCACCCCAGTGAGCTTCGCCGAAAGTAATGCTGCAGTATTTTCGAATTCAATTTTAGGACTGTTAACTAATAGGGAAAGCGCTCTGAGTGCGCTCGCAAGTTCAATTACCGGGAAATCTCCATATTCCAACCTTCTCTTGGAAAAGTTCAGACATGCGAAAGTGACCATTAAACCCGATTATAATCTCGCAACAGAATTAGATTACGGTCTGCTAGGTTACTTCGCGGGAAATACAGTAAGGGATAATTGTATTGCCGTTGACATATGCAAAGAAAAACTTGACACGATGAAAGCGAAAGCGCTATCAGCTGCGATTGGAACATCCGGTTCTTGTGGATTGTTTACGAAACGAGAGGACAGGCAACAAGAAGTTATTTCATGTGGCAAGGAAGAAGTTATTGCAATTAAAGATCAGCTAAACACGGCAGAGGATGGTGACTTAATTGCACTAGGGAGTCCTCAGCTCGGATTAAAGGAGCTACATATACTGGCAGATTCGATTGAAGGAAAAAGGCTGACGAAACGTTGTTTAGTTTTCTGTGCTAGAGCAGTTTATAATGAGTCAGCACGCACCGGCCTGATCGACCGAATTGAGCATGCTGGGGCAGAATTTATGTGTGATTCGTGCATCTGTCTTACACCATTGATTACAAGGACTGACTTTGATTCCGTGATAACAAACAGCATTAAGGCTGCATATTATCTCAATAATTCGAACAGAATAGGAGTATCCCTAAAAGACTTGAAGACAATTGTGAAGGAGTACGCCAACTAAAATTGAATACGTTCGTGAAGTGCAGAACAATTGTATCTGGGGTTGGCATCGGGAAAGCACTTATTACGGTAGAACCTATCAATTTCCTTTCAATGATAGACCTACAGAAAGGAATTATAGTGAACCGGCATCATGAATTGTTTGGCAGATGCATTAAAGGTGCAGTACTGGTTTTTCCAGGGGCTATCGGAAGTAGTGTCGGGGCATATGCTATTTACTCGATGAAAGTGAATGGAGTAGCACCAACTGCAATAATATGCAGTAACAAGGCAGATATAACCACAGCTTCAGGTTGCGCTATCTCAAGTATACCTCTCGTAGACACGCCTGATGTCAAGTCGTTTTTAGCTATTAAATCTGGAATGGAAGTGAAGGTCGATGCAGATAATAATCTAGTGTGTCTAACAAACAGAACGGTTTAATTTCTCATATTCGAAGTTCTTGTGCTGGTGCATGGCAAATGACGGGCGAACTGACCACTTGAAATGGTGGAATGACGATGTAAGTCCATGCACCAGATCGAACGTTTCCGTATGTAAGACTGCGCACAGCTTCCACTAGAGAGTTGGTAGCATTGAACACGTAGTCTCTAGGCGCATGAAACGAGCGTTACTAAAGAGCGTATAAAGGACAAAACTGGTATGAATAAAAGGACGTCAAAAAAAAGATGTGTGGGACATGATTATTTGTTTTCATGCACAGACGACCACCGATTGCTGGTTGGTCATTCGATATGAGATTGTACATTAACGATCGTTAAAAAAATAGTGTTCGCACAATGCTTTTATTAGGATCTTCAGGAGTACAATACGTTTGACAAACTTCTGTCCAGAGTGTGGCGGCGATTTGAAATTTGATCCTAATAGCAAAAATTTTATTTGTAAGAGTTGCGGTATATTTGCCCCAAGGGAAAAGATCGATGAACTACGCGATAAGGCAGAAAAACAGTCTATCAATAAACGAAGGCAGTTGCATGATGATTATCTGGATTGGTGGCAGGCTTCGAAGAGGGAAAAACAGAAACAATAGGTAACCCTGACACATTTAAGCTATTGCTGGTTCTATCTTTTCTGCTATATTCCTTTCTAGACTTTAAAACTGTCATCAACTCGATATCCACGATATGTGGCAGGGTTCGTATCTTGTTTACCACTACACCTCTCATCTGGTCCAAATTCTTAGCGCGAATCTTTAATATGAGATCAAATCTACCATGCATCTCATGAATCTCTAAAACTGTTTCCACGTTTGATAATCCAAGAAAAACCTCTTCCGCAAAGCCAGGTTCAACATTTATACCCATAAAGGCTAGGCAAGGTGTTGATAGCATATACGACAATTGTTTACAGTTGTAAACTTGCGTATGATTCTGGTAGTATCAACCGTCTGACTTTATATGCACCGTTGCGTCGGAGATTGCGAGCTATCTTGCAATCTCAACGAAACGTGTTGATGAATCTCTGCCCAAAATATCTATTATCTTGAGATTTATTTCATCTGACAGGTCTTCGTTGATTTGCATACTCAAAGGAAGATCATGTCGAGCAATAAATGTCATGGAGCTCTTGTAACATATGCTGTTCTGTTCTTATGCCAAGAAATAATAACTGAGAGTCCATAAATATTACCCCTGTCAAGGAAAACATGCACTAAATGTCACGATGAGTTAAGTGTATACCATAGGGCCTATTCTGGGGAATATCTATGCAAAAAATGTTTTTTGGGTTCTATAGAACAAAAAACTGCCAGGACTATGCAGAAGTTCTCAATGCTTGGTCATAGGGATAAAGTTGCAGTTGGGGTCTCCGGCGGTAAAGACAGCCTTGCGCTTCTATACGTATTGAAGAAGTTTTTCGTAGATCATAATCGCACAGATTTAGTCGCTATCACGATAGACGAGGGTATATCGCAGTATCGGGAAGAATCATTGCAAATTGTAAAAGATTTTTGTTCCTATATTAAAGTGGAAACGAAAATCTCAAGCTATAGGGAACTTTTTGGATTAGATATGGACCAAGCAATGCTCCAGAGACCATCCGAAAAAATGACTTCATGTTCTATGTGCGGCACCTTTCGTAGGAGGGCAATAGACATGGCAGCAGAATCGATAGGTGCCAATGTCGTCGCGACAGCCCACAATCTTGATGACCAGATACAAACCTTCATGATTAACCTTCTATCAGGAGATACTGACAGAATTGGTTGGATATATCCAGAACCGGTTCAGTATGGTCCCACTGGTCTCAAAAAAGTAAAGCCATTTGTAGAGATTTACGAACAGGAAATTGTATTCTATGCCGTATTAAGAGAGATCCCTTTTCAGTCAGAAGAATGTCCATATATGCATGAAAGTATCAGAACAGCACTTCGTGCATTTTTCAATAATCTAGAATCAGAACATGCTGGCATAAAGTATAACGCTTACAACTCGATGACAAAAATCTCGAAAATATTAAAGACTTCGTCCAAAGAATCCATATCTAACTCTAAACGATGTTCATTTTGCGAACGGAATTCGACCAGCAGTATTTGTTCGGTCTGCAAGACCATTCAGGTGCTATCGAAGAATAATATGTGAATTAAATTCGGGCGAGTGGATAACGATTACAGGCGCGTTGTTAAATAATACACATTGTTCAAGAAATGATAAGCAAATATAGAGTCTTAGCAGTGATACTTGCGGAGGCAGGGAGGATCGGGGTGCTAGCCGTACCCCATATTAGAAATCGGCTTTATGCTGAGATCAGTAACTGCCGGGTAAATCCAAGGGTATGAGGTACCTACTTGCCTTGCTGAAATGAAGTCATGCCGTGTCGGATGGTTAAGAGCAGCGCACTACGCGAAGGCGTGGTTTTGACTGTGAATCGTTGAAATGGGTGAGGTCCGGGAGGGAGCAACCCTAAGGCGGCTTGGCCATGCTAACACGTCTACGTGGTGGATCTTGTAAGGCCTGAGATGGGGCCTTGTGTCTTTGGTGGTACTGGCGGGCTGCCTCCGTATCCGTAATCTGTAGGCAACGAACCACCCAGGCTTATTGCAATTGTTGATGGATTAACTTACCTTTGCTAAATCCAGCTTCTGGGCGCTAATATACCCCAAATACCTAAATGAAGTTCCAGTTTAAAAATAATCCCTCCTCGTTCTCACTCAGGTTGGATGGAGATGCGAAAACCGATACTCGAGGCTAACGTTTCTTCATGACGATTTTGCATCAAAGCCTTAAAATGTGGCCTTATCGCCCCTTGAATTTTGCCAAGGTAGTAAAAAAGGTCGATGAACAAAAATGATGGTAATAGACGAACAAAGGATGTATGAAGTAATATGTGCACGAAAACCGCGTTCTGTAGCCCTTAATGGACCCGAAGGACTTATCACCAAAATGCAAGCTAGTGCCGACTACATTAGCGAAAAGTTTGGGATTCCAGCATACATAATAGGAGATACTTGCTGGGGGTCATGCGATCTCAACACCCAGGCGGCTGACATGCTTGGTGCTGAGATTTTATTCCACATAGGACATACTATCGCAATTGAGGCATTTGGCGAAAGAGTAATAATGATTAATGCTTATGATGACGTAAGCTTCGATGGGGTTGCAAGAAAGTGTGCTTCATCGATAAACAAATATTACAAAACTCTATCGTTGTTGACAGACAGTCAGCATCTCAATCAGATCGGTAAAGTCAAGGAAATTTTTGAAGAGTATGGTTATAGGGTGGTGATCGGTAAAGGGAAGGGACAACTTAACGACGGCCAAGTTTTTGGTTGTGAATTTTATCCAGCTTTTGATATCCATAATATAGTCGATGCATACATTTTCCTTGGCCAGAGCAGATTTCATTCAGTAAGTGTTGCAATGTCTACCGAAAAACCCACTTATATGCTAGATCCTTATCTTGACGAATATTCTCAAGTTAACGATATAGCCCAGACGTTTAAGAAGAAAGCTATATTATCGATCTATAAATCATTGGATGCAAAAAGCATTGGCATTATAATCGGACTGAAAGAAGGACAATTTGCCAAAATTCAGGCACTCAAACTTAAGAAGATATTCGAACAGCTAGGAAAAAGAGTTCAATTAATTGCAATGACAAATATCACTGATAAACACGTTCAAGTTTTTAAAGGAATTGACGCTTTTGTGGAAGTAGCTTGTCCAAGAATTGCTATAGATGATCATTTTTCCAAACCTATGCTGTCAGTACCACAAGCATTCGCGTTGATAAAACTTATTAAAAATGAACCAATCGAGGATATGCTAAAAATTCATCACTGGCTTTAGCATGAACACCATGTTAACTAGTAGTTTGTATAGTATGAATATTATATTGTTCAAGTTTTTGTTTCAGCTTACAATTGACCTATATCGGGAAGGTAAGGATTGAGGGCGGGCTTCCAGCTAGGATAATGGGAGTGATCAATGTCAGCCCAGAATCATTTTACAAAAAATCTGTGGAAACTAACGTAAATGAGATAGGTAAGAGGTCTAAGGCTATGCAAGAAACAGGCGCTGATATCATAGATGTCGGTGCGATGTCTACCGCGCCATATCTAAACTCACTCATCTCCGTTGAACAGGAGACCAAAAGAATTAGGAATGCGATAGATATTCTAAAGAGCAATTGTAGTTTGCCTATCTCTGCGGATACGCCCAGAGCTGAGGTGGCCAAAGAGGCGATCAAGGTCGGTGCTGATGCTATCAACGATATTTCAGGCTTAAAATACGATAAGAAGATGGCAGACGTGGTATCAAGATCAGGAGTGCCAGTAATTCTGGGCGCCTACGGTGGCAGCAACGACGGATTTGCTTCGGGGAGAATCTTTGGGACCATGAAGGTTCTCAATGAAAGTATATCAATAGCAAAAGTTGCGTCTATTGCCACTAACAATATAATTATCGATCCAGCAGTCGGCTTCTTCAGGGAGAAAGGAAAAAACCCGTTCTTTACAAAAATGGTAGACCTTCCTTGGTATATCCGCGATCTCGAAGTGATATCAAATCTTTCCAAGCTAAAGACGTTTTTGAAACCTATTTGTGTCTGCGTTTCGAGGAAATCATTTATCGGAAATATATTTAAGCTGGAACCAGAAGATCGTTTAATTCCATCTGCAGCAACAGAATTAATCTGCGCATTGAACGGTGCAAATCTCATCAGAACACACGATGTTAAACAAACACGTCATACTCTAATGATGTTAGAGTTGCTCCGTTAACACTGCATTTACAAGTCACAAAAAGCCTGTGAAGTTATAAGTTATAAGGCTAGAATTAATGCGACTGAAATTCAGAGATGCCACCTTTATTGTCAGGATGCATTTAGCATTAATGATGAGTGTTACAATACTGGAGAGCAGAGCTTTGCCAAAGTCTAGGTAGAGTGCATGACGAATGCAAAACCTCCCTTGAGGCGGACGACGGTATTAATACTTCACCAAGCACCAAGCATTAAAGGACAAAACGATCTAAAAACGATTGGAAAAGAAGGCATTTGATATATAATACTAGAGTCGGCCAGACCGGTTTACATCTAGGTTTGAAAGCATCTTGGTTGGTCATCAATATTTGTATTAAATTGAGAATCAATTTGAAGATATGTTCTATGCGTCATTCTCATAATTGAGAATGTTAGCTTATCATAATAACATAAAATCAAGATACTGTGATATCGGAACAAGCCCGAGTCTCATCACAACGATTTTGATTGGTTCCGTCAATCTAATATTCTATGCACTTACTATGCTAAAATGTCTCTGGTTGTTCTGCCTCTGGATGTTCTGAATCTACGTGTGCTGCGAGGGACTGTGGTGTTGCGAAAGGATGCCCACAAACCTTACACATATCAAAAAGCATCCGTTCGGAGAGAGGATTGTAAACAGACATATCTATGTTAGACATTCTATTTACCTTTTGTGCAATTATATGCAAACTTTGCGGTGGAGGGGGGGTCCAGGTTACATCAAACTTAAATCCAACTATGTTTCGCATAAATGCTTAATAGACATGGCTTTTATCACCTGTCTAGATGGTCGTCGACACTATCAGAACGATCAAGCTATTGGGAAAGTGGTCAGGGAACAGGATTATAGGGAGGAGACGTCCGTTAATTGCTGTTTTTAGCCTAACACACTACTGTAACTTTTATTGTCCCATGTGTCCTTTTGGCGACCCTGATAAGATTGGTCAGATCAAGCTTGCAAGGAGAAACGATCTTTCAACCGCAGAATGGAAAGAGATTTTCTACAAGGTTTCCAAATATTGCATTTGGTCGATTATAGAAGGTGGCGAACCGACAAGCCGTCCAGATTTTATGGAGCTAGTCCGTTATCTTTACAAGCTACAACTACCCATAACCTTGATAACTAATTGTTCTCTTCTGCATACGATTGATCTTAACGATCTAAAGAGGTATATTCAGTTTATTACATGCAGCATCGACTCTATGTTTGAAGAGCCATACTGTAAGATACGAGGTGTTTCTCCACACATATTTCGTAGAGTAATGGAAAACCTGGGTCTTTTAATTGAACATAACGTGCCCCACTACTTCAATAGCGTTATAACCAAATACAATGCCGAAGAATTCATTAATCAAACTTATTTTGACAGAGCTAAGGAATTAGGTTCAAATGCAGTATCCTTTACTTTTGTTGAGGACCGATCTGATGTTAATTTTTCCCTTCTTCCAGATAGACAAACCATGGTAAAGGTCTGTGAGAGCATATTGGGATATATGAGAACTCATACTTCTCCTCAAATCATGATTCCTGCACAGTATTTTGAACAGATAATAGAGCACGGACGTGGAATATTTGATGAATGTGGCGTGTGGAAGAGCATTTTTGTTAATGGCAATGGCACAGTTATGGTCCCTTGCTGGAAATTTAATAAGCCTGATAATACTTACAATTTGCTTGAACACAGTGTAGAGGAAATTTGGAATGCTCCACAATGGGATATAGCGCGATCATGTCATGACTGTCAGGTACTTGGATGCATATGGTATTCATCACAACCCATAACTACATTCGCTCAAAACTACATGAGAGGCTTACGTAAAATGATTAGTCAACAAATGCCTTCACAGGAACAATTTGTTTGAACATTTTACAACAACTTGCATAAAATTGAAACCACGAGCCCTTAATATTCTAGCCTGTCACTGTTGATGTGTTTGCTTGAATACTTTTAAAGCCAAAGGAACGCTTTTCGTTCACTTTGTTCCCTTTACACAGACAGAATTTTGTTTATCTAAATGGGTTACACTTTCTTGTTTCTTTTTGTATATATATCCGAGTCAACAATTATAATCACCTGAGCTGCTGGTTAATTGTGCACTTTTTCAGTGCCTTCCTGTAGCTGCTTGTTCTACATGCCAGGTCGTTCCATTGAGCTTTGCGTATTTTAAATATGCTCCATTTTGGTCTACATTATCAAGCCTTGCATTCTTCAAATTAGCATAAACCAATATTGTCTTAGATAATATGCATCCTGACATATTGGAGTTTTCTAGATTTGCCCACATTAGGTTTGTCCTAGTCAAATTGGAATCAAGGAGATTACACTCCTTCATTTCAGCATACATCAATACTCCATCGGTGAGATTTGCCCCTTCAAAATTAACGTTGCTAAGGTCGGCTTGTACTAGATTGACTTTTGACAAATTGCAGTGGGTGAACTTAGCACCAATACATGAGACGCCATTAAGATATGCTGTCGAAACATCTTTACCTGAGAGGTCTATTCCATCAATAACTAGCTTCGCATTGAAATTCTTCATTCTCCATCTATTAAACTCAACAATGTTACTAATAGTTAGTAATCTCACTGCTTCTTCCGGGCTTGGCTTAGACATAAGATTATTTACTCATTCATTTAGAAAATATTTTTCTGGCAATCTTATGGCTATATGAAATCATCAATTAATCTGATCCTGGGATGAGGAGCGCCTTATTTGATGGCAAGTTAAAAGCATTTTGATCCTGTTCGTCTTTGGTAATCTTCTCAAATTCAATGGTTATCTCTGCGGGTGCATTAAATTTTAGACTTATTTCGTCTGCCAGAATTCGAATAGATTTTGGGTCTGAAAACTCCTTTGATCCTTGTAGAAAGACCCTCGTTTTTCTGTGAAGGACTTTTCCACCAAATTTAGACTGTAATAAATCTATAATAGTTTGTACCGTCTCTTGAGGAATTTCGTTGTAATAGAAGCAGAGTCCATGAACAGGTTCTTTGTCGTAGGGCGTACCGTATCTATACCAAAAAATGCCGAAGTGCTGATATTCGCCTTGCATGCATTTTATTTCCCAGTGATTAACTTTTTCAACTGGATAATTTGCCTCTGCAAGTTCAGGAGCATCTATTCTCCAATACCTTAAACGCATTGTTGCTAATGTTAGTATTCTAGCATTATAATAATGTCGCGAATATCCAGATATTTTTAATTATTCGTCGCAGTGTTACGTCTAGTACCATAGGTTGGTCTAGTCATTTCGAAGTCTTTGCGGGTTTTCTATTCTTAGTGTTGGATATGCTTTTTTTTGATGTCGGTCTTTTTTAATTACCACCCTTTTTAGTTTTAGGTTTTCCTGAGTCGATAATTGTCTTTGCGATTACTTCTAATTGCTGGACGTTCTCGCGATAGTTAGTCCTTCTCAATGGATCAACTCGTATGCCATGATTCCTTGCAAACCTGATGTCACGCAGTCCAACTTCATCCAACTCGGCCACGGAGTAACCTCGTCCTGCTCTAACTAGTTCTATGGCTCTATCCCAATGTTTAATAATCGGTTCTTGTTTTTTCATACTTTCCTATATGCATTGAATTGGATATTCATTTAAAATAGTTTTCACGGTAACTTTATATAATATGTAAGTGGAATTTATGTGAACTTACACCGTCCAATTTTTGATGTGTGTACGAAAGCTAGTAGACGAATAATACACACTATCTGTACAAAACACACAGGTCTTCCGACGAAAGTTATAGAAAGTGATAATAACAGTCTCATCAAGGGAAATTGACTTATGATCCACTGTTATCAAATATGATTTATTTCTTATTTGACTTGCATCTATCATGATTTAATTTAGCAAGAGCCGGTTTATACAAACACGTGTAAATGAGTTATATATACGATTATGACATCATACGGTATCCCAATGAAGAATCTATCTGTACCAAAATTATTTAACTTTAGAAGTCATAACTGGGTTAGAAGACGATGGCTTGATTTCAGAAACGGTCATACCATTTATCTAATTTTTCTCATGACATTTGCCAATTTTGTAACAATTCAATACCAACTTCTGCTTCAGAGGGTACCCGCTATCCACTCACTACATATCAATATCTGGATCTTCGGATTGCTTTTTGTGGCAATATACCTCCCCCTCGGTATGATAATTGGATACTGGCATAGGAAAAATCAATTCAGTGTTGAAGCAGAAGCTATGTTCAACCAGAATCAAATCGGAGCAACAATAAACCTATTTCTAATTGATCTGATAGATGGAAAGGTGACTGAGGAAGAAAAGCAGCACATGCGAAAATATCTCTTAAATATAATGAAGCAAGGTGGGATGCCATATGCGGGAATAGACAAGAGTCAATCTCACCTGGACGGGAATTCAAAGATAAAAATGCAAAAGACAGAGTAAAACACTATGCCTAGAGCAACAAGGCGTGGAAACAAGAATTTTTTAAACTACACGGGTTGCTACTGAAACAGGACATAACCAGATCGGAGCTTCAAACATCCTGAAAAGGAATACAGAAATATCTAGCTTTACTAGTAACACTTAATCTCACACCACATGGCACGTATTCTCATAAGAATTATTTCTATTGTATTACTTGCCATATTCAGCAT
>JASHSN010000535.1 GCA_030038695.1 Nitrososphaeraceae archaeon | reverse complement strand
GAACTAACATAGTGTGGGTTATTCAATATCTTGTCCATGACCTTCTTTGCCGGTAGTAGACACATTACTAGCCAATTAGTTCATGCTGTCTTGTGAATCTACTTAACAGTGCAATCAACGTTTTACGTAAGGCACACGTAGGTTTGAATTCCTTGCATATAATGTGGTGGAATGTTATTTGGTAAAGCTGCCGCGATTATGATCACCAAAGACCATTACCCAGCAGTTGTCAATAAAAAAACTGAGGAGTAACCATCAGGAACTTCATTTAGTCTGGTTCGTTGCCTTCACAGTGGCAGACATAGGAGTTGTCATATTCTTCGCTGCACCCGCCGCTTCTCACACGAACCATGGAACGAAATAGTATGTTCACCTTTGGGAAGTGGTTTTAGAAATACCCAATAGCCATCAGCTGAAGCACGAGTACTTCCTCCCTCCTCGTTAAATAAATTATGCTGCACCATCTTCAATTCAAATATAGTAGGAACAGGTATTAATTTGCCATCTACGTAACACTCTTTCTTAACAATAGAATCTTCATCTTTTTTAACTTGCTGAATAATGTCTTGATCTGTCCTTAGTTCAGGGAGTTCTAACGGATTAGCTTCACAATTAATCACCGGAAAAAGAATGGATCTTCCCTCGGGTATTCTACAAACTAGGTACGTTTATAAGGTGTAAACTTCAGAAGAAACCTCGCCCCAAATAAACTTTCAAATTCGTTTTTGGGTTCGCTTGACATAGTACCTTCAGGCAATTTAACAAGAACTACTACAAACACGGCGTGTGTTACGGTCTCATCTCACAGTTGATGTTATCCAGATCTCCTAGAACCTCATTTCCGTCAGACCAATACCAACTAATTTTCAGATACCGATGAGAACTACTCTTAAGCGTTTCTCTTTGCATATCCTCCAACTTTAACAGTGTATCCCACAATAGAACTTACAGATAATTATACGCTTCTCCTCATTACCGTCTATATTTATTTGGTTCTAAGGGTATAGGAGATGGAGGATGAACCATCCCCTATACTTAAGTATTTTTGCTCCGTATCCGATCTGGCCTAGATATTTTTAATAGTAGGAGAATGCTACTGAAGAACGGCTTGAAGGATAGCCAGAATACCAATTTACAGAGAGGGATTTTTATGGATGTGTTAATAATTTCGGGATAAGGAGATCGGTATCCGATCATGACAACACAATAATAATAAGCAGTATGTATCATAATGAAAGAATTTTCTCATCAGAAGGAAAAGGCATTTGTATTTGTATTTGTTCAATTATTCCTTTCATAATTGTCATTTGTCATTTTTGGTATATACAATTTAACTTAATTGTTAAACGAACTTAACAAGTATATAGTGCTATGTGAGTCTATCCTCTAGGCAACACAGTATATTTCGTATCGTGCAAATAGAAATAAGATATCTCAAATATACAATGAATAGTTATGATAATATATTTAACTCAATTTTCAATAAGAAAAGATACTTGTAACTAAGCTTTTATTCTATTCTTTTACTCCGGACTCATATAAATCATAAAAATCGTCAGTTATACAAGTATGTTTGACACAAAAACTACGAAAGTACTTAGAACGAGGAAAAAGAATATTGGCAGTTTTTTACCCATGCTATTCTGTACCCTTGTCGTAGTAAGTACAATTGGAACTTCCTTTGGAATAAGGAATTCCTTTGCACAACAAGAACTACAGCCACAACAACCCTCTATACTCAGTGAATCACCTTGGAGCAACGAGCTGCCAACTGCTGGGCAGAATTGGCAGGTACTCTGTGGCCATGGCGTGTGTACTACATCTTCAGACCCTGGTAGCATGTCCACTGCCGCTTCTGGTAACACACAGGGTAATACATCTTCAGACCCTGGTAACACACAACACAAAACACTCAACCTGTCATTTACAAATACGAAAAACCTTGACTTAAGTCATGTTTTCACGAGCACCAAGACTGTAGGTCCAGATAGATTCAGATTTGTACAATCTTATTGGACTACTCCCGACACACCTAACGCAATTAATGTAGGAACTTCCGGCAACGGGGTCGTTGGCACTGCGTGTCTGCCTTCTGCGCCGTCCACCGCACCTGTATGCAATCCGAAAGTAGAAGTTGATACAAACGAAGGGTTGAATACTCTTGCTGTTGTATTACAGTACCAGGGTGTTGTACAATTACAGGGTATAACTGCAGCATTGAAATTACCTACAGGATTTAAAGCCCAATATCCACTAACAGATGACAGATACAATTACGACATAACATTGTCTAGTTTCACAGGAGCCATTAATCCAGGTCAAGGAGTTGTTCTTTACTTCCCGGTGTTTGTATTACCAACCGCACAAGTTCAACTACCAGTTCTTGGCCCACTAGCATTGCATTTCCTTAGAACTGCCGATAGACAGACGACCGATACCCTCGGTGCCTCGATACCGGCCACAGGTAACGACGCAGAAAACACTAATGCCATGAAGACGCTAACTATCACAAATACACAATTACCTAATCAAACGATGTTCACTGACAACTTTGACTTCGCCAGGGATTACTTTAATTCATTCCAGAGAGACATACCATTTGATTTCGTAAATCAGGTAATACCTGTTATATTCAAAGTGACTGGTCAAGAAACACTAGATGTAGTAACATTGCCAACAGGAGGAACAGACAATGAGAAGAATATTTCAACACAGATTGTAAAAATACCTAACGATGTTACTACTACAGTAAGACTTGCAGTTAGAAATACGGGTGATATTCCTATATGGGATTTGACCGCAAATGTCTTCCCAGGACTTCAATCATCACTTGGTATCAATGGGTTGACTCCTTCTGCAATAAGTAGTCCAAATATTCCGCAGACTCTTTTCTCTACAGTCCTACCGATAGGAATAGTGGGTCCATCGTTCTTTGGTATAGGCGAACTAGGACCAAACCAGAATGCAGAGATTGATGTGAGTGTATTTCCGACTCATTACGTGGCAGGAACAATCGAATTGATGAATGTCAACCTAGTATACAACAACATAATTGGTGAAAGAGTTCAAAGTAATCCGCAAATCTCTGGAGGCTGTTGTCAGGTCTACTTTAATGTAACACCTAACCCTTAAGCAGGTGGTTAATGTAGTACATCCATCTTTTTTTTATTTTGCTATTGGCGAGAATCTTCTTCATTATAGGTTATTATTGTTCTTGCGGTTTGCATTTGATAAATATTCGACCGGTTTTAACCGGTGGATGAACAACGCCTCCACTCTGCTGATCTGATATATCTTTCAATCGTCTCGGATATACTCAGATACATGACCAGCAGTTCCAACATAGTGAGAAAACGATCACACTACACCACGCCAGAAATCAGTCCTGCAACGCCTTTGAAAATCTTTACTATATTGGTAGGAAAATCAATTGGATCTGCCTCAATAAACAAGTGTTTATGATATGGCATAACTCTGACCTCTAATATCCTCTATGCCCTTGGTCTGAGATATTGTCTCTAGTTGTTCGTTGACAAACTCTTATACTTCGTATACCAAGATCGGTTTGATGCTATCAAGGTGGTCGCTTATAGAATGACCGCAGACGCAAGAAGATTGTTTGAAACTATCAAATTTGAACTCAAAGGTTCCATTTTTTAACACAATATGTTTTTGCGCAGTTTACCTACCTAACCTAAAACGTCCGAAGAAATTGCAATTTGGACAGGCCCTCAAAATACGCAATAATATAATCAAGAAATAGCCGTCATTGATAATCTAAAACGGCTAGAGATTGAAAGCAGAGTAAAGCTGGTTATACCTAGTTACCTATAGACAACGACGGAATTAACCAATACGTCAAAGAGTTAGAAAAGCCTGAGACCATCGTCCCAAAGGGTTCTGTCCACAGCAGCTGTAAAGACAATGCGGCTGTCAGTCTATTTCAGATGGAGCGGCAAATTTGTTGACATGTCAGATGAACAGAGATTCCAATATGTAGTAGATTGGGATAGACAGAAGGCTGTACAGGTCGATAGAGCGTAACCGGGAAATTACAGGAACTATAGGAAGGCATAAAACGAAAATACCAGGGTCAAAGACAGGAAGAGCGACATAGAAGGGAGGAGCGTCAGCAAAACAACAGAAATGATGATGGTATTGTGTCAATGTCATCTCTACAACTTTACCATCAGGTGTTCCGACAATATATCGTCTTGGATTATTTTATATAAGATGCAACCAGGTGATATAAACGTGGTATTTGCAGAAGTTCCTACATCAACGCCCAGAGACGTGTCGGGAAGAGTCTAATAAGATGTTACAAATCTGAATCTATCAGGACCCACGACCTTGTTTCTCACTCTGAAAGTACTAAGTTAAGGTTTTTGTTGTTTGTAAATGTGTCTGGACCTACTGTCGTTACCGAAATGGTGTCGTGTGAACTAAGGATCGCCAGCCTGCATCTTATTACTCTGCGTATTACCAGAATTGAAAATCGGCAAATTGTTGCTCCGAGGCGAGTCACTGATTGTAGACGGCAGTTGCGTCTGTGTCCGTAGTTCTTGTTGTGCAAAGGAATTTCCAATTGTACTTACCACGACAACTGCAAAGAATAGCATAGCTAAATAGCTTAAATTCATTTTGAAGGTTACAATTTTTTTATACTTTTCGAATTAATCAAACTTGTAATACTGACAATATTCAAGATTTATAGATGTATCCAATTGATATTAGAAAATTGTTAGGTAAAAGGTGTTTTCTTATTGATAATTGCCTTAAGAACCTATGCGAAAAGTCCTGCTGCTCTGAATGTAATACATGTACAAGCAAAATGCAACATAGCTATGTAGTTTTCTACTTTTTTCTCCCATCGTATCAATAATCGTCTAAACCTATTCATCCAAGAGTGGGTTCTTTCAACAATCCAATGTCTAGCTCTGTATCGTGGTATTCGTTTACAATTTACTCTGTGT
>JASHSN010000066.1 GCA_030038695.1 Nitrososphaeraceae archaeon | reverse complement strand
CTAGAAAACTACGTAGCTATGTTACATTTTGCTTGTACATGTATTACTTACAGAGCAGCAGGACTTTTCGCATAGGCTCTAAGTGAAGTATCCAAATTTACGTATTATATGACCGAGATTTGAAAATGGGTAATAGTACAATAGTATTACCTACTAATTGAACTCACGTACAACTTATACAGGAAAAGATATTTTTCAGACGAATTTTGTCATTATGTGCGAAATTCTCAATATAGGAAGTAACCAAACGTTTGGTATGGACTTCAGATTTGTGCCTGACCCCCATCTACGAACAGTTCTATACCGGTGACATAACTACTGTCATCAGAGGCAAGGAATGAGACTGCTTTTGCGATTTCATCTGGATTACCCATCCTCCCCAGCGGCATGGTACTCAGGAGCTTATTCTTTAATTGTTGGCCACTCTCACCCTGTACCATGCTTCTGGTCATCGGTGTGTCTATCGGACCAGGGCTGATAGCATTGACACGGATCTTGCGTTGTTTCAGATCGACCGTCCAACAACGCGCGAAGGATCGGACCGCGGCCTTGGTTGCGCTGTAAACACTCGTTGCCTCGAATCCTGTGGATGCGTTGACCGAAGCAGTCAGAATGATAGAGCCACCATCCTGAAATAGGGGAAGTGCTTTTTGCACGGTGAAGAGAAGACCTTTGACATTGATGTCAAACGATTTATCAAATTGTGATTCAGTAATTGATCCTAAAGGTGCGAATTCGAGAATGCCGGCATTGGCAAAGAGAACATCGATTCGACCTTTCTGCTGCTTCACCATGTCGTACAATCTATCAAGGTCTGCTAGATTAGATACGTCACCCCGAACACCCATGACGTTTTTGCCAATATCCTTTACTGCCTTGTCGACTTCGCTTTGGCCCCGACCGAAGATGAAAGTATAGGCACCCTCTTGAACAAATCGTTGGGCCGTCGCAAGGCCAATACCGCTGCTTCCGCCAGTGATTACCGCGATTTTTCCGTCAAGTCGCTTTGAGATTGATTCGGTTTGAGTCATATGAGTAATAAACTACTTGTAATTATTTAAGGATACTAGGGACAGATGCTATCACTGCGTTACCCCTCATACATGTAACAAGTACAACACTGTCAAACTAGTAGGTCCTCCAACTTCAATACCTATCTGCCACCGCCTCATAGAAAACTCGACTAGATTAGTATACTACAATTACTATGGAACAGAATACGTCCAAAACTATGCAGCAATGTTTGTATTCATTTATTTTTAGCGCTGCTAAAGGCTATTTATTAGACATAGGATTCAGATGCATTAACTATAGCGCATACAATATGCATTATAGTCACCTTACTTATGGCGCTATATTTCTCAAGTGATTTTGTTTCCTGAGAACATTTCCTTCGGAAGAATGTCTCCTTTACTAACGATACTGATAATGTTATTCCCACTTTCTTAGTCTTAGCATGTAGTATTTATCAAGCTACCTACTTTGATGTATCACTTTTGGTATAATTTCTAGGTTCATCTTCTTGTAGCTATCAATATTTTAAACCTGCCTCTAGCCTGCGGATTCTATCATATATATTTGAATGATCCGCTTCTACCTCTGTAGTTAAATAAAGTATAAGATCGTCTCCAAATGGCATAGTAAGGCGTTTGATCTTTTCGTATTCAGCCAAAACATACATTCCTCTTCCGATCTTATCTGAAAGTCCTTCACGTATTTTCCATGAATTCATAGCCATCTCTAGAGATTTTTTGCTTTCATCCTTGTTAAGTAAATTCTGTACACCTTGTCGATGACGAGTGTATAGTACATTGCCATTTGCATCAAATATTGTGATAAACCGTATGTTCGGATCAATATCCATAATATCTTTATAGTGTTGCTTTATTTTATAAACTCTAATTCTTAGCAAGGAGCTTATCGAAAAACCAAATAATGCTCCCCAAACAAGGTGGAATACTATTGCGATACCTGCAATGTTAGTTATTGAATTGCTTAGCTGGTCAGCTAGTACGGGCTTCTGCCATGCAATTGCCAAAATTACAACTATGCGTTGGATGGAAGGTTGTATTAAGAGAGTTGTTATAGGAAGAAATAATATTAACCATATAACAATGCCTGCTCCTACGCCGAATAATGAACTTTTATATGGAACAAGCATAAAAGAGCGTATTTTCTCCCATCTAATTCCGATTGCTCCAATTGCCATTCCGCATAGTATGCCGACTAGTAGATGAAGTCCAAATCCTAGATATGATGCATTTATAACATTGTTCAAACCCGAGATAATACCAATAACTGAATAAAATGTACCTATTGGTAATCCAAATGCCAGTTCAGCTCCTGCAATAGCTAAAGATATCAGTGAACTTGCAATAAAACCAGCAAATGCACCATACTTTACTCCTTTTAAAGTTACTAATAAGGCGTTTCTGCTTTTGGCCTTTTGATGAACTGTAGGACTATATTTCAACATTTAGCTACTACCTCTCCCTGTCCTGTAGTGTGTTACTGCTATTACTACTCTCGACCAACAATCTTCTCATTGCTATGTTCTTCATCTTTACCAATACTGTACACTTGTACAGCACCACATCATCTGACGAACAGATACCCAATCTTATATTTTCATACAATATTACATCTTGATATGAAGGTAAAGATAAAGATCATCTTGAAATGATGTTACATTTAGATAACAAAATATCTATGGATTTAACATGTGTTAATTATCTCATATGAAAATGACTGATACGGGTATCGTTTGCCAAGTTAGTTAACTGCTATGTACTGAGGTCCATCAATTGAAAGAACAGGGGGTAACATATCTACAAGAACATATAGCCTAGAGGAACTTCTACATGCCGAGATCGGATGGATCAGTCGGGATGCCATTGTTTCGTTTCGTATTGAGTTATACAAACAAAAGAAGTTGACGGTCGTCCTAAGTGATTAACAAGTTAGTAAAACGATCGAAGATAATTTCCGAGAATACATTCTATTTAGTTTACATTTGACAAGCAAGATCCAGTATCAATCAATCTACATTTTGTATTGTAAGCGAATTTATTATATTCCTTTTCGAATGTTCAATACTAATGTCACATATATATCATAAATTTACATCTTCAGTTTACAAACATATTTGCTTATTACTCGGTCCAATCATCTACGTTCAGGCATACTCAGTTATGTTGAAAGCAAATTTCATGATAATTTTACATCTAGTCGTCGCGGATTGCGTATATAAAAGCACTAAAATGTAGTGCATTTGTACACTAATCTACTTCTCACCTGGCGGAAGGCTAGACAAATGGTCGAACAGGAGTTTGGCTATGCAAATATACACCCGTCCTTAGCCTTCTGCCGTGTTAGTCTAATAAAGGCAGCTAGCATGAGAAAGAATATTTTAAATGAATTCTATTCCAATTTTCGTAGCGGCCAATCCAAATAACATAGGAGGAGTTGATCACGTCGAATCAGTCATTATTTAATAATCGCAAAGCCAAAAAGTATTACGGCTGAACGTTTTTAGGTGCATCTTACCAGCATTATCAGTCGTAATCACAATAACGTTGTCGAGTTCTGAACTTAACAGATTATAGGAATGTGTTGTATATTGTTATGATTGCTATCCTATCTGTTAATGTCTACTATCATATTATAACCAGTCTGAATGAATGGGAGTATATACCTTCTTCCGTGCATCCTCAAGACTGTTCCTTTCAACTATGAACCCTTGACTTTTGAGCTCTTCGACCGCGTTTTGTATTGTTCTTCTAGGTAAATGACTCAAACTAATTAGCTCACCCTGATCTATAGGATTTTTTGTCTTGATTATGTAATAAATGAATTTAGAAGCAGGTCCACTCTCAGGTTCTTTTCTAAGATATGAAATACCGAAAGCCGCCTTTGACATAAATCCTCTACGTTGAGATTCAACAGATGCTACGACATCTGGGTTAATACCAGCCAAATTGACACGCTGACCAAATTCGGCAATCAAAGATGATTGTTGGGATTCAATAGGAGATTCAAAGATAAACTTGGGAGGAGGATATTTGGAAGTAAGTGCTCCAACAAAATTCCATTTTACGGATCCTCTTTCGTCATAAATACCAACATTAAATCCCTCGTTCGCCTCAATTAATACTTTCTCACATCCTATCTTCGTTATTGCCTCGTCAATTTTGGATAACGTATCCACGACTCCCAGTTGATGTCTTGGATCTTTTCTACCTAACTTCCAATGAAAATTGAGGTCATTAGATAATATAGTGCTCACTATCTTTTTCTTCCGATCTATATCCAACTGTATATTATTTTCAGCTATTTCTATTATATCAAATCCTAATTTTTTCGATTCTTTTACGAACTTATCAAAGTAGTTTTCTAGAATAGACAGCTCTGTGATTGTACTTCCGGTGGAAATCTGTATGCCAAAATCATGATAAAATTTGATTCTCTTTTCTAAAACAGCTTCCGGAATTATGATAGGTATAACGTTATAGATTTTTACTATATCGATATATTTAGATAATGCCTCAAAAATCTCTTTATCTAGAACTTGTAATTTATCTACAATACATGTGAGTCCTTCTTTGCGTGGTTTTTTTGAATCTACGCGATCTTTATTAAGTTCACTTAACATGAAATTAACGGTATATGCCAAAATGACATATATTCAAATTATGAAATACGCAAAAACATTGACAACGCTCTGAATAAATTGCACATAATGTCCCTAGGTTGCATATTTAAAATCAGTAATATTTGACAATATGGTATGTAAAGTAGTGTTTCCGGTTAGCTATAAAATACCACAACAGCACCAACAATTAGTTAATAATAAGTGCAGAATCCTGATAATACAGGGTGATAACCCAGATAGTTATGCTACTTTGAAACTAGATTTGGAGAGAAATGGGTTCATGGTTGATACATTTACAGATCCTTTGATAGCATTAAACAATTTCAGAGCTGGTTTATTTGATATGGTTGTGTTAGACAAGAAAATGTCAAAAATAAATCCAGTTTATTTACATAAAAGGCTTAAGAAAATAGATGAGAAGGTTAGAATTTGTATCCTGAGCTCAAGTGAGATATATTGACTTTTGTGCACATACTATGACATAACGATGAATATCTAAAAAGTAAAAGACCACCGCGATTACTTTAGCTTAGAATCGCGTAATTGTAAATGTATACTTATTTTTAGGTCTTTTTATCCACGAATTATCAAAATAAGTACAGTTTTTATCAAGACTGCACCAGGTTTGCCACACAGTTGGAAAGGAAATGGGAGCAAAGGGAAAAGGCAGGAATCTCTTATATCTGAATAAAAGACGTTCTATTTTCGTGGATACGCTTATCAAATATCAAAGTAGATCATTCTTTATTTTTTAGATGTTCAGACGTTTTGGAGCCAATGTTATATCTACGAAGAGGTAAAGTAGTATTAAGTGTATTAGAAAATGTACCATACACCTCAATTAGTCCCAATGGTTATTCTGATGAAACAAAATGAATTGTTAAAAATCTGTATCTTTCTAACATTTGAGAAGAATTCAATCCAATTCTTATGATAATTAGATGATGGTTCCACCCTAAAAAAATGAACACTTTATCAAGCGATGAATGTTGTGTTTGTGGTTCTAATCAACTAGTTACTATTCCTGATTCTGGTGAAATTGTTTGTGGGCGTTGTGGAATAGTAATATCCGATAAAACAGAGGAAAAAGGTCCAGAATGGCGTACTTTTCTCACATCAACTGGAGGTAGAGAAGGAGATTACGG
>JASHSN010000534.1 GCA_030038695.1 Nitrososphaeraceae archaeon | reverse complement strand
ACATAATTAAATAAATTTGCATATGTTGGTGGATTATGGACGCTGTAACTAATTCTTGAAAACATCATTAATGTCAGATCCTAATACCAGGTGCTTGTCATGGTATCTTCTTGCTGGTTCAAGGGGAGTCGAAAACAGAAGTAGGATCTTAATAGGTATATAACTATGGCAGTTCTACTGCTCACACATTATGTAGGAGGTAATAACGATCCTAACCTTATCATATTGTTGCACTGAGATTGCAAAAGATAGTTCGATTTCGACCATGGTATGTATCTAGTTGTCAAAGGAGGGTTTGTTCAGAAATAACGGATGGATTGTAATGGACAGCATTATGATCCTTTTTAGATGGTGCAGATACATTAACAGTTTCGAGTGGTGTCTGCCCTAAAGGTGCTTTTAGATTAGCTTGACTCTATAAACGAGGCAGCTCTAATCGACTACATAACAGTGAGTTAACATACTGCATAAGCAATAATCGCATACATAAATAACGTCTAAACTGAACGGATTAATTATCAAATACGTTTTCTGCTCTGTGATTGATTCGCTGGTCATCAAGAAATCCTGAGGAACTTGTATTAGATCTATTACAGATAGCACTAATTGGTATCCAGACAACTTGGAAAATGCGATTGCTAACCTAACGATGCTTCTTCCCAGTTTATATTGATAATAGGAGACATAACGCTCATATATTTAGAATTCTTTGGATAGATCGTCAAGAAAGATACGTCCGCACTTGTTGTCGTTATAATGTTTGTAACATATAGTTTCGGTAGAAACATGCGTTTTGTAATAATTCTTCCTATGGTTCACCCTACATAATGTGCATAAAATCTACCACCGATTTTATCTATGAGGTACGTAGGTGTGTTACAGGGTCTAGCTACGGTAACAAAAAGGTAGGAAATCGTTTGACCACAGTGCAAGGATACATCATCGCAGTAACAATCTTTGTGATAGTATATTTTCTTATTATAGTAGATAGAAAGCGATTTCATATTCCCATTTGGGCATCTATGCTAATTGGTGCAATACTGATGCTTGTTTTTCAAGTTATTTCCTTAGAATCTGCAGTAAAGTCTGAAAGTTTTATAACGTATCAATTCGGGTATTCCGTATATGAAAATCAGCTGCCACTCCAGAGAATCACAAAATTGTCGTTAGAGCCACTGACAAACCAGGAAAAGTGCAATCAGCCGAAATAACACCACCATTTCCAGACGGATACCATATCATCAATATATAGAGCGTTGCCAAATTAGTTAAAATTGAATGTTCTCTGGCAGTGATAAGCTTAAGATCATGTCTTGCTCTTACATTCTGCATTCACTTAGAGGCTCTTAGTCATCATCTAATAACTTCTGTTTGTTTGGCCCGATCTTCTATCGACCTTTTCGCTGTAAAGGTCTTGAGCCTAGTTACATCGCGTTTGAAGAAGAGATCTATGAACCAATCTATTGCCACCCTTAATTTCTTTTCTACTGTTGGAAGATTTCCCAAATAGTATGAACGCCAAAGCCACCAAGCCGTAAATCCATGAACCTTATGTCCTAACAAAATTCCTACACCGTTCCTCTGTCCAATCAAAGCCATCATCCCTTTTGTTTTGTAATCAAATGTCTTTTTAGCATCAGCAGCACTTCCTGCGTTTATAACTGAGATTATGTTATTTGCAGCTACTCTTGCTTGTCTTAGAGGATGTTGTGCAGTTGGAGGATACGGATTCCCTGTTCTGGGATCTTGAATACAGGCACAGTCACCAATAGCATACACGTCCTTGTATCCCATGATCTCTAAATGGTTATTTGTTATTATTCTACCAGACTTGTCATGATCGCATGCGAGGTTTTTGATTATGATGTTGGGTGATATTCCACCAGTCCAGATGAGTGTATTACATGATATAGCGACACCATCGCTTAAATTTACCTTATCTCGTTCAGCTCCTACAAGACGAGTATTCAAGATCACCTCAACCCCATCGTTTCTTAGCTTTTGCAATGCAATCCCAGCCAAGTCTTCAGTGACTTCTGGTAGAATTCGTTTACCTGAATTGACAAGTATTTTTTTTGTATCTTTATCTTCTAGGTTGTGGTAATAGTGTCTTATAGATTCACGAACAAAGTCGTTTAATTCTCCAACGGTTTCTACACCAGAGAAACCTCCACCAACGACAACGAACGTTATCAAGCTTCTTTTGAGCTCCTTATTTTCACTTTCAACGTCTGCTTGCTCTAACATGTTTATGACATGATTTCTCAATATCATAGCATCATCTATGCTTTTCATCGTGAAAGCGTACTTGGCTACTTGAGTCATTCCAAAAAAGTTTGTTTCACCACCAAGCGCTAAAACAAGGTAATCATATTTCAATACATGACTTCGCCAGGCAATTGGATCTGTTTCGTTTCCTATTGCGTGAGTAATAAGAACTTGCTTATTTTCTAGATCTACTGATTCTATATTTGCTTCATAAAACTTGGCTCTATTACAAAAAGTTCTAATTGGTGTTACTATGTGTCTTGTTTCAATCATCCCAGACGATGCTTCTGGAAGCATTGGCGTAAAGAGAAAGAAGTTATCTCTGCTTACTAGTGTTATATCAACACTTACATCATCTTGAAAAGCCTTCTGAAGCTGTCTTAGGACT
>JASHSN010000533.1 GCA_030038695.1 Nitrososphaeraceae archaeon | reverse complement strand
CGCGATGTAGTATATCATGGTATAAGGCCCGTATGGAAAGTAACACTTGGTAATGGCAAATCAATAGAGGTCACAAAAGACCACTCACTTTTTACGGACATGGGGGGTGATTGCCATTATTATCTTGAGGCAAGACCACTCGACCTCATTGATAACGTCATCAGCGTAGATGACTATGGTATATCAGAATCAGAAGGCAGAGCCGTAGACCACGAATTCTGTACTATGTTAGGTCTTTGGATGGCTGATGGTTCGTATCTCGGCACCAAGGCGGAACGCTCTGGTATAAACATCTCTAAGCCTTCTAGTACAGAAGTAAATGCCTGGCTTCTGATATTCTCATCTCGATACTCACATGGCGGCAGCGCAGTATACCATACGTATGCAAAGGGGGACGCTCAAATGTGTTCGGTTCAACTATACAAGGATATTTTCACGTTCTTCGGTGAAGCAGACTGTTATACAAAGGTCGTTCCTAAGGAGATTTACACCGCCGACAACGCTTCGATAGCATGCGTATCTTCTGTTTTATATCGTCAGAAAGAGGTTTCCCGAAATTAGGGTGTTTCGGACCATGTCTGCCAAACATCGGATTTTTTGGTCCCATCCTAGCCTGACTTATCTTTGCTCTAGTCTCTGGTGTATGAACGACCCTTTTTCCAGAATTCTTACCAATCATAGCCTTATCTATCTTGGCATTTATTTCTAAACGAGTATATCTTTTCAACATTGTTTCTCTCCATTTCTTCTCTCTCCTCGGATCTGCTATGTTACATGCATGACAAGCCCATTTCCAATTGGATTCTAGTTTATCAAGACGGTTATATTCGCCGATACATGCTAATTCTAACTTCTTATCTGTTCGATGGCAAATTTGGCATGATCCATCTGGAGGTTCGGGCAATCTAGGCCTAACCCATCGATGTAATCCTTCGTAACCCACATTTTCACCCTTCCAACTGCTATTCTTTTCGCCATAACTTTTAGGACCATGGCCACATAGATATCTGACAGGTCTTCCCTGCTTATTCACAGCAGGTATCATTATGCCACATTTGCCACATCCACAAGGGATGAGGTCTACTGACTTGGTCTTGATTTCTAACTTCGGTTGCTGCGTTTCTCTTTGGACGAGTTTTGTGTTGTTGTGCTGTTCTGACTTCATAAGAAGAGACTAGCCGGACTCAGCTTTAACCCTTCGTCAAAATTGGACAAGATTCATATACCATCCGGCATAACCGGGATATATGACAGAACGTACTTTAACACGTCTTGCACTCATCACCAAAAATGCCCAATCCCTGAAAACCACCATCCCCAGAAGTGTTGTCAAGAAATTGAAACTTCAGCCTTCCGATATGTTGGAATGGGTGGAGGTCAAAAGGGAAATTGTCGTGAAAAGACTCTAAGATGGAATCTCTTCAAGTGGAAGCATTTTTTGCAAATCCAATACCTCTTAGCCAAAACTCAGAAAAACTGTCGTCTCGGAGACAGACAACCAATACAAGAACAGGAAGAAGCGGTCATGGCTATGGATTTTATGATGCGAACCCCCATTACTGACGTACTATTATCTTTCCATCCCGTTATTGTACTGAAACATCGGATTTCTGAAGCAATTTCATCAAGATGGAATCGCTTCAAGTGGCCGCACTTACAAATCATAAAGATCCTTGACCAACACAGAGCTAAAAACTATAGCAGAAGGAAGAATCGTCAACTACCACAGGTCAAGACCACCATCGCCACCACCACCAATCTAGGCCGTAGCAACCAGTTGTTAACCAACAGCAGAACAGATACTGACACCAGTCCCTACTACTACTCCTGATAATGCACTGATTGGCTGATTGGCTGGCTATATGTTAGATGCCACAATGTAGAACGTAGATAGTTAAATTGGCTGGTATTACTATTCCTCGCTTTCCACGTATAACACAAGAAACATCACATGTCCTAGGGATTAGCGCTAGTATCGGTGATGGCCCTTGTTTCGATGCTGTATGTGACTCTGGCTCTGATAGTGTTCTCATAAATCCTGTGATAGCACGACTATCTAATTTGGATAGATTTAGATACATAGGGTCTCACGGTACGGACAGACTTTACATAACGCCGGTCGACATAGAGAGGTGCATTTCTTTACCCGTCAAGGTAGTCGTGAGACCGAGTTGGGAGACTACGCTCCTACCAATCATGTATTTCACGAGATATTACTCTATTACGTTTGCAGACAAATACTACTTCTTTGAGCCAAAAAGAGATGGAAATATTCCGTACATTCGGTCCAATAATGATGGCCCACAACCGTTTGTAGAAGTAGCCGTAGGTGACTTTCATTTCCCGGCGATGTTTGATACAGGCTCAAACTTCTCCGGTGTTCTTACGCCACAAGTAGCACACGCGATCAATCTAGAAGAAGCCTATCCCAAAGACGCTTTCATACCCGATGTCGGCAGCGCAAACAGCCGGGTACTTGGAGCGCAGTCATATCTGGTCCCGTATAGAATAGAAGGCTCGTCTTGGATCTTCACACATCGTTTCACCGTTACTAACGAGGAGGAGGATGTATGTGTATTGCCGGTGGAAGATATATGGAGTGACGGCGTCCGTTTCTCACTTCATCAGGATAGTTTGGATATCTACGATTGTTAACTAGACAACAACCAAACAAACAGACTCACACTTCCAGGTCATGCAATGGTAAGCGATACTTATCCTGATATGGGCCTGGCATTTTCTCCTTACCAAAAAACGGTGTCTCTAGGAGTTTTCATTTCTCAGTTCTACGATAGCTTGGGGCATAACACATCTTAGATATTGTAGAAGATTTCATCCAATCACAAAAATACATTGTCTATATTTTTAAGGCGTCTGTCCACACTCTTGCACGCCATTGCGATGGTTCATTTGTTCAATGGTTCTGTTCTCATTCTCATGACCCGTGGACAGACGAAAGGTTTCATATTAGTATCAGTTTACACTATGTTATTGAAATGACTAATGGTCATCATTTTAGAAGTGCAGACGTGCTCGTTGGAATTGACAATATAGTTGATGCAATAGAGAAATTCATAGATGAAAGTAAGACAACTTATGATGTCTGCGCCGATTCTAGCATACCGTCATTTATAGTCAAAAATGGTATAATCAAAAAATTTTTCGATTTCAAAAAGAGGAATGGCCATATCCGTTATATCACAAATATGACTGTCGAGAATATTGAGTACTGCAAACAAATCATGGAAGTTGCGTACATACATCATCTAGAAGGACTCAAAGCAGTCTTTAGAGTTAATGAAACAGAATGCCATTACAACTTAGTTTTGGATGAGCCTCGACAAATGGCAATTATGATACGTAGCAACATGAATGAAATTGTAGGTCAATATCAAAATATATTTGATATATTATGGGAAAAGGCTATTCCTATCAAAGAGAGAATAAGTGAAATTGAGGGCATCGGAAACGTGCCAAGGATTACAAATGAAGAAAAAATACCATCAAATACGTCTGAACCTTATCAGACAATGCTAGAACGGAGTTTCGAACGCCAACAAGAGGAAGAGCCAATAAATAAGGAAAT
>JASHSN010000532.1 GCA_030038695.1 Nitrososphaeraceae archaeon | reverse complement strand
AATATTTCATTTACTGTTAATGAAGGAGAGTTGTTAGGAGTTATTGGACCTAATGGTGCTGGGAAAAGTACTCTTTTTAGTTGTATGCTTGGATTATTGAGGGATTACCTAGGTGAGATCAGAATATTCAATCAAGACATTAGAAAGAATAGTTCTGTTCTCAAAAGCATAGGCTACATTCCGCAGCAAAAATCAATCGAACAAACGTTTCCAGCTACGGTAGACGAAATTGTCTCATTAGGAATGATTGGCAAGAAAAATATTTCAAAAGAGAAAGTAGCTTCTGCTCTCAAAATGGTTGATCTTTCGGACCAGATGCATAAAAGAATAGGTGAACTTTCTGGTGGGCAACAACAACGGGTGCTTATTGCCAAAGCTCTAGTAAACGAACCAAGGCTACTAATCTTGGACGAACCCACAACAAGTGTCGATGTGGAGACTCAGAACAAATTCTATACTCTGATAAAGGACTTGAACCAAAAAAACAATATATCTATTATATGGGCATCACACGACCTAGATGCAGTAAATAGCATAGCAAATAAGGTAATCTGTCTTAATAGAAGCATGTTTTTTCATGGCGATACTAGTGAATTCTTTGGTAGCAATGAATTGATTCGAATGTATTCTGAATCGAGCATGCAATTACATATGCACTCGCATTCAAATCAAAAGAAGGAACATAACCAATATACAGACAAGGACATGTCGATACGCCTCAATAGATCGAAAAATGGTTTTTGAGATCCTTCAATACAGTTTTATGCAACGTGCCCTGCTTTCAGGCGTCGTTGTAGCGGCAACATGCTCAGTAGTGGGACTCTTTCTTGTATTGCGTAAGCAGTCATTGTTTGGTGATGCCCTCTCCCATGTGGCTTTTGGGGGAATAGCGGCGGGACTATTTACAAATATTTATCCACTATGGACGGCTCTAGTAGTCTCAGTTCTTGCATCTTTAGGAATTACCAAGTTAAGACAATCTACAAACATTCCCCCTGACGCAGCTGTTGCAGTAATGTTGTCCTGTGGACTTGCAGTTGGAATTGTTCTAATAGGTCTGGCAGGAGGTTTTTCTCTTGATTTGGAGAGCTTTCTTTTTGGAAGCATCTTGCTAATAGACATGCAAGATCAAATAATGATCTTATTGTTAAGCGCTGCAGTCCTATTGATAGTGTTCAAACTCCATAGACAGCTTATGTACGTTGCATTTAGTGAAGATCAGGCAAGAGTTAGCGGAATAAATGTAACTAGGCTTAACTATCTGTTTATAGGTCTTGCTAGTTTAACTGTAATTGCATCGCTTCGCCTAGTAGGGGTTCTACTAATTTCTGCATTAATCGTAATTCCAAACATAACCGCGATGATGTTCGGAAAGGGATTTAAGAAAACAGCATTGATATCGATTATTATTTCTGTTATGTCAGTAGTAATAGGTATTGTAATTTCATACGTTGCAAATCTGGCACCTGGGGGAACAATTGTCCTCACGACCATCTTTATACTTGTTGGCAGTATGGGCACAAAATCTATAACAAAGAGAATTAAGATGAGGAGAGATCTAAAAAATGGTAGAAATTCATTAGCTAGTAACGTAGAAAACTTAGTATAAGTAGCATGCCAAATACGTTTCATAGAAAAGTACAGCTGCATTACTAAGCTACGTAAGTAGCATCCCATTCCAATTGCAAACCATCATATTACTATAACTAACATCTATGTACCGGCGGCAGTGGTAGTTGGATAGGTATCTAGCGGACCTCCAGTACATGAGATTATTGAAAGAAAACCTTATGTACTTGACTGGTTTAATGAGAGGAAAATTGGCTTGACTATCGTAAGCATATCTCTTAATAAAAATATACTTACAGAAATGGATAAGATTCAAAAATCACTTGGCTTTTCAGGTAGATCTGAGCTGATAAGAGCCAGTATTCGTTCCTTGTTGTCTGAAGAAAGAAAAAGAAATAGCATAACCGGATTTATTCACGCATTATTTCTTGCAATTCATGACGAAAAATCTGATGACCAAGTAACTGAGATGAGACACACTTATGACAAAGTAATTAATACACATCTACACAGCAAGATTAACAAGGATAAATGCCTTGAAATATTTCTTCTCAAAGGTGATGCACGTGAAATCAATGAAATGGCTAGACAATTTCAAGGTAATCGAAATATGGACAACGTAGAATTAGTGGTGACATAGTCATCGTTTATTTGTTACGGCGCACTCAAAGTGACAGACTATTGCCAGTTATGAAGATATTTCTATACAATGGATTAGATTTCCATCGTTCTATGATTTAACCCGCTAAGTTAATGTAACCCACTTTGGATCTGATTTGTAGACCCTCCAGTCCAATCTGAAACACTACGCTATATCACATTTTACCAGAATCGTTACGGTATATTGTTATCGCCGATAGACGTGAAGCGTCTGTCTGAATTGCATCCTATGTGGAAAATCCTTCACGATTCGATTCTTTGAAAGTTTTAGGTGATTTATGCTTTAATACATTGTTCTTCGACACAGTCATACCTAATGGGGAAGGATTTTTTGGGATTTCTAGAAAATCTAATAATTGTTATTGGATTAACCTTTGAATATGCGTTTTGCAAAAAAGGTGAGTAATGTTCTCTTTTAAAGGAAATAGAAACAAAAGCGAATCCGATAACAAACTAATCAAATGTAAGGAGTGTAAAATGATATTTGACAATAAAGATAGGTTACTCATTCATAACAAAAAGGCCCATTCTGGGAGAGGCGAGAGAAAGAAGAATGCTTGACAATGCGTTATATACAACAGGCAATATCCAACATGAGATCTAGACCATTGCTCATAGCTAACTGCCACTGCTAACTTATCCTTCAGACTTGACGTTCACGTTTGTCTAAATTCCGCTCGCTTTCGATTACGAGCCGTCCGGATTGATAATTTTTAGGTGCATTATCTAGACAGAGCAAAAAGGGGAATATTCATTATTACTGGAACATTTTCAAGAGGGGAAGAATGCCAGGCAGCCAACAAGGACTTTTTGGTAGGCAGGAGCTGATTAAGTATAACGACCGTTATGAGTTTTTCCGCAAGATGATGATGAAGTTGGGGTAACATGGGTAGGGTTCCAACTCTAGAGGATGTCAGAAAGGCTTTATCTGCAGTTAAAGGTAGTACCTTTCATATAGACGACGGATTAGTCTACATTTATCATACCATTTTAACCGACGAGAATCATCCTATAGATCTCCGGTATAATAATACCAATCTTTACATACAAATTAAGCAGGGTGTATCATATTTTTGCGATCGCATGAGGAGGAATCTAAAGGATACTGATAGGGCAGCAATTGTCCCTTCCCAAGAGGAGCAAAGTGCTATGATAAAAGAGTTATATGATGTGGTCATGTATATGCTATAGCCACGGTCCCACCAACAAAAAATGATATCGAATGAGACATTGAAGATAATGGTTAACAACCAAAAATATCACATTTCATAACATCGAGTCACATAATACTTATACAGTAATACCTCTGTTATGCATAAATTCAAGCAAATTTAGTACGATTTTTTTGTAGTGTTATCCGCGGATCGAGTATGATGAGTATTTCTTCTTTCCCAGTTACCAGACGTTTTTGTTGGCATGGTATCGTTCTCGTGTCCCGGATGTGACCTAATGTGGCTCCAATATTCTTTATTTAAGATTGGATCTTTGCAAACAGGACAGTTTCCGTGACCACATTTATGATGTCCGACAAAGGCTGGATGAATTGTCACTTTACATTTGATGCATTTGTTTTCCAAAGAGTATTTTACAACTTTCTATAATACTGAGTACTATTAGTGTATACCGATCACTTTGCTAAGACTGTGTACTTATAGAACATACGCTTCGGTATAGTATTTACTTTTTAGATGATCTATAGTACTTCCTGTCAGGCACAAAGCTCTTACATTGACATTTATAAATTAAACATTTCATCTTGTCTCTCGCAGCAGTTCTATCGTGATCAATCTTTTGATGCTTACATTTTATACACCTGAGAAGTAGATCTGATTCAATATTCATTGTTTGTTGTCCCGGCATTCATTTTATCTGGTTATCGTAATGGGGTCGTTATTCATCACTTCCGTTGAGCTAAAGAAGTATGAAGTGCTCCTCATAACAGTGTATAGTACCAACTCCATAAGTGAATAGCTCAGATCGAAGTCGTTAGTGTTTTTTGTTCCTGCAAAAGTCTGATATGCTCGCAACTTTAACCTGCTATTATTGCTTTTGAGAACCTGTCTGCTACTTCAGTCACCTTTACCTTAACCTTGCTTCCAACTTTACCGTTCTTAACGAATACTACAAATCCTTGCACCCTAGCAATCCCGTCTCCTTGTCTACTGATTTCCGTAATATCTACTTCATATTC
>JASHSN010000009.1 GCA_030038695.1 Nitrososphaeraceae archaeon | reverse complement strand
CGGCGGTAGCTTTTCTTCGAACTTCTAGTTAAATTTTCTTAGTAAGGCCATGAGTTTTCGAACTGTAATTGATTGCCTTCTCACTAGTTTGTTGTGTTACAGATGGATCTACTTGGAGATCGGGTCTTCGCTTTGTTCCTCCAACATGCTTCGTATGATTGCCGCGTTCACTTCATCCATATCGATGTTCTGTTTCAAATAATTTGCAAAGTCGTTCGTGCTAACAATTCCTTTAGCTCCATGCTCATCGACTACTAGTAAATGTCTCACCTTTTTTTGAATCATAACATTTGCTGCGTCATGTAGTCGATAGCTCGAGTCCACTGTAATAAGTGGAGTAGACATTACGTTATGAATTATGACATTGCTACTATTCTCATCTCGGGCACACACCTTTCTTACTAGGTCACGCTCAGTTATTATTCCGACAGCGTTACCTCCTTTGACAACCAGAAGCGAGCTCACATCATTATGGCTCATTTTCCTAGCAGCATGTTGAGCATTATCAGATTCATCCACCGTTTCCAGTTTATTCATCATAATCTCACCAATGACTGTAGAATTATTCAATGGCATATCAATCAGAGTATGCGTATGTTATTAATATATTATAAAATTATAACGCTAGGATTGGTTTTCGTAACCTTTCTCGTTACCTTTTCTGATTTTCTGATGAAGAAGCATTAATGCATTCATTATCGAAGTCGCTGCAGCGCTTCCACCCTTCCTGCCTATATTGGTGATGAACGGAATTTCAGTCTTGGAAAGCTCTTCTTTTGACTCCGGTGCGGAGACGAAACCAACAGGCATTCCTATTACTAACGCGGGTTTGGTAACGCCCTCATTAATCATCCTTATCGTTTCAAATAGTGCGGTTGGTGCATTGCCTATCACTACTATTCCTGTATCCATTTGGTTTTGTGCGTAGCGCATTGCCATCTCGGTTCTCGTTTTGTTTAATCGACGAGACATTTCGACCAATGAATTATTTGAGAGATGACAAACCGCTCTAAGCCCAAGATCAGAGAGCGATTTCTTATTTAATGCTGAGAGAACCATATCTACATCGGTGATAATATTACACTTATTTTTCATAGCATTAAAGCCTGAATTAAGTGCATTATTATGAAATATTATTTTAGATGTGCTTACAAACTCGAAATCTGCGGTCGCGTGAATAACCCTACGAACTAATTCCCATTCTAACTGGTTATAATCATGATCACCAACCTCATCATCTATAATACGGAAGCTTGTTTTTTCTATCTCGAATGCTCTTTTAGACATGCCCCTATTGAACGCAGTCTCTTCTCTCAACTCAGTTCAATCCATCCTTAATCCTTGACTTCCTTTTGCTTTGAAAACTGGACAAATATACTGTAGGTCATCTTAGACTCTCTACTTCCTCTATCGATAATTACCGATTCATTATTCGATTCCCTAAAACATTACCCTGGCTACAGCCACAGTCAGATCGGGTGGGAATTTTTGTTTTGGCACTATCAAATCACCTTTGGCACTAAGAATGGATGAGGCTTCTGATACGCTAGGCGTACCTTCAAACATTTGTACGGTGTCCGAGGGATTTGGTACTGATACGGTCGAGAGTTGATTTCTGTCGTAAACCTCAAGAGGGATTCTATAGCGAGAGGAGAAGTCTTGTAACCCTTTTACATTTGCCTCTCGGTTGATGGAAGCGATATTTCTTATCGAGTTAAAGCTCAAACCGTGATTCTTCAATGTATTCTCCACACCGTATTCGATAACTTCTGTGCTTGTATCCCTGTGAAGCCCTATCCCAACAACTAAGCTCTTTGGCCTATAGATAACTGATTTTTCTAAAAGAACTTGGTCATCTATTATCTTATCGGAAATTATGAGCGCCGCTTTAAAATCTGGTGACTTTAAATCAGACAATTTTGTTACAACCGTCACGTTGGCAGGCAAAGTATTGGGCCACCATTCTTTTTCGCCAATTTGCTGATAAACACCAATTCTCTCTTCATTAACCATGAACGCACTGACTCTAGTGACGTTTTCAAAGTTGTCAATAGTCCATGAAAATTCTCTTCCGAGCAGGTCAACAGCAATAGTCTCATTCACGTCCGCTGCCGTGGTTATTACCGGGTGGCAACCTTCGAAAAATGAAGAAATTAATCGTGCTAAAGCATTTGCCCCACCAAGATGTCCTGAGAGTGCACTAATTGCAAAATGTGCCTTATCGTCAATTACGATGACAGCAGGGTCTGTCTTTTTATCTACTATAAGCGGTGCAATTAGCCGGATAACTGCACCTAATGAGAATATACATATCAAAGCATTATTTTTTTTGAAAAGATCGCCTACCAGCTTAGTTGTTTGTTCTTTAAACCAAGTGATGTCTGGTATCGAAGAATCAGCAAACTTTATGGGAGCATATACTCGTACCTCTGGCATGTTTTGCATTATTCTACATGCGATATCGATTCCATGCTTTGTGATGGCTATCACAGCTGCATTTGCTATCATGGGGCTACCAAGTCAATTCATGAAGTAAAAGATAAAAAAACTTTCTTATATTAATTATGAAGGGGTCTTTAACAGTGCTCCGATATTCTAAATGGCAGCAATTACCTCCTGTCATGGCAAATCTTTACTACTTGAGTGAATCTCGAAATTGCCCAGATACTTTGCCATCAAAATCAAACATTATAACTTCTATTTGTAACTCACCTTTCGAGTATTCATGCATATGTTCATAAACTTTTTTACAAATCAAGTCAAAGAAACCGGTTATTCCGCGGGCTGTGACTATTTCAGAGACATGTCTTGCAGTATTGGCATTCTTTATCTCTTCTAGAAGTGACCACGAAATAGTTGGTAGGCATTCAGATGCAAGCCGAGCCATGAATTCCATATCCACATGAGAGCCTCGAACATGCGTCTGCTTGACTCCCATTGACATTTTCGTTAATTTTCCTATAAAACCTGCTATAGTAGCTCTGCGGATTTTTTTTTGCGCGCACTGTCTGATAGAGTAACCGGCAAAGTCTCCCATCTGAATAAAGCAGTGCTCCGGAACTATTCTCTCGAACAACACCTTAGCAAAGTCCTCGCTGCGGCCTCCTGTTGTTAATATAACCCAATTATCACCCATTGCTAAAGCAACATCTAAAGATTGTCGGATTGAAGCTGCGAATGAAGCCGTCGAATAAGGTAACACGATTCCTGTGGTTCCAAGTATTGAAATTCCTCCCATAATACCAAGTCTAGGGTTGTCAGTTTTTTTTGCGATGTCTTCTCCGCCAGGTACAGAGATTATGATTTTCACACCGTGAGACTTCAAGCATTCGGCCGCGACTTCGTTGACGGCTTTTTCGATCATTTTTACAGGGGTTGGATTTATTGCCGCCTTACCTATATCTATCCCTAGGCCCGGTTTCGTTACCCTCCCGACACCCTTTCCTCCGTCAATTGAAATAGTTCCAACCTCTTTGGTCAAATGCACAGTTGAGTGAATTTCAGCACGATCCGTCACATCTGGATCATCACCTGCATCTTTTATGACAGAGACAGTAGCGCATTGATCTCTAATGTCCGTCGATTCTATTTTGATGTTCATTATCTTGCCTTTAGGCAAAGATACTGAAACACAGTTTATGGCTTTACTGGATAACAGTGCTACCAGAGCTGCTTTAGTCGCAGCAGTAGCTGAAGTTCCAGTAGTGAAACCTGTTCTCAAAGCTCCTATTTTCTTTTTTTCTTGAATTTGCAACGGGAGTTCTTGCTCGCTTTCTGCTAGGTCAAGATCTTTTTGTTCCTCGGATGTAGCAGCTTCTTTCAATGCGAACTCATCCTTTTTGCTTGTGTGAAGTGACATTTCGTTATCCCTCTAATATTGCTGTGATTAAAGAGAGGTGACATCTTAGTGACCGTTTCCCGTTTAGTCCAAATAATGATATCTCTATCATTCATTTTTTGATGCATAGATATTCAGCGGAAATGGCTCGGTGCTGTCTATTGCTCTTGTTGCACCCAAGCTCATTACCAATACGTTTATTCAAACATCTGTTCAGAAAGGACAATTACGTATTAGGATGTATATCCTATCTTTCATATATTTTTTTATCGTGCCCGATTGCCATGAACTAATTCAGTTTTTTGCTATTAATAGACCAAGTCTTGCCTAAAATTATATCATCCGAGTTGTTTGAAAATCTGGAGGCAGAGAAATCAAATATTGTCTACAGGATTCCTAGAATTTATGGATATTATCGAAGAAAAGGGACCTTATTCGTAATTTCCCAGGTAAAGCCTGGTTCATTTCTACCAAAATGACCGTACGCCGCGGTTTTTCGGTAAATCGGCTTTTTCAGGTCAAGCGTACTGATAATTCCGGCTGGTCTCATATCAAAGTTTTTTTTCACTCTAGCTTCGATTTCGTCTTCATTTATTTTTGCAGTGCCGAACGTATCGATCATTACAGAGACCGGTTCTGCCACGCCTATTGCGTATGCTATCTGAACCTCGCATCTTTCGGCGAAGCCTGCTGCAACGACATTTTTTGCTACGTATCGAGCTAGATAACATGCTGATC
>JASHSN010000065.1 GCA_030038695.1 Nitrososphaeraceae archaeon | reverse complement strand
TTTTAAATTGGGGTCCGACTTGACATCAGAAACTGCTTCTAGTGGGATTCTAGAAAAAAAAGTGTCGAGGTTACCTGATTTTATCTCTTGCAAGGCAACGTTATCATCTAGAAACTGAATAAATCGTATCTCGTCTAGGTATGTTCCTTTGGTAGGAGACTGAGCCTTTACGCAAGCGTTTAAAAATGCGCCGACCAATAATAGACCGATGATGACAGTACCTGCAAGTAGATTACTCATGAATTTACATAAAGTCTTCTTAAAACTTGTAAAGTTTGGAGAACCCGGTCCTATTCATGTCGAAACTTGGGTTGAGATATCTACTTGACAGGTATCTGGTTATATCAGCTGAGGCGCATGTGCTCAACCTATTCATATCTTTAAATCTTGAAATCGATTCGGATATATCGAGACGAGAATTTGCTTCCATTACGACATCGCAGAACATGCCTGCGGGATCGCAAATTGCCCTCAGACCAGCTCCTACCTTATTCCATTCTAACATATCATTACTAGAGTGAACAGATTTCTTCCACGACGGATCTCTTTCGATGACCCATCTAGGAATTCTTCCCACTGTTTGCATTATGTTTCCCCTATCTGATTCCATATTTAATATTTGTATTTGTCCAGATTATCCTGAGTGGTCACTTTGTTTATAGGATTTGTAGTTTTTATTGATTATATACAATTATATCTTCAGCCGTATGTCATTTGCTTAAAATCTCTCAATACACTAATATTTAACTCTGTCTAGATGGTAATCCATAAATAAGAGAAAAAAATATATATATAAGATGTACAACTGTGCCGTTTTTACGGTGACGAAATTTGGTAAAGGATATTTCAGTATTTAGTGACCGGTGTCCACGCTGTGGAAAGGGTCCGATGGTTACCGACAATTCCAGCGGAGAAATGTTTTGCGGGAATTGTGGGTTTGTAGTTACTGAGAGGATAGAAGAGACTGGACCAGAATGGCGTGCGTTTTCAAAGGAGGAGCACGAAGACAGGAGCCGCGCCGGGATCCCCACATCGCTTGCGATGCATGACATGGGTCTTGCGACCATTATAGGTCCAATCGACAAAGACGCGTCAGGAAAGCCATTGTCAGCATCAATGAAAAGTACGATTGAAAGATTAAGAACATGGGATAGCAGGAGTCAGGTCCACGAACCAGTAGATCGGAATTTTAGACAGGCATTTAGTGAGTTGGACAGGCTGAAAGACAAGCTTGCTGTGGGCGACGCGGTAATTGAAAAAGCGGCGTATGTTTATAGGAAAGCACTTGAGAAAGGACTAGTAAGAGGACGTTCAATTTCTGCTCTAGTAGCAGCTGCCCTATATGCCGCATGCCGTGACACTCAAACTCCTAGGACCTTGAAAGATATCGCAAACGCAAGTAATATTAAGAAAAAAGATGTGGCGCGTTGTTACAGACTACTTATTAGAGAACTGGACCTAAAGATGCCTGTAGTCGATCCAGTGAAATGTGTGGCACGGATTGCTAGTAAGGCTGGTTTGTCCGAAAAAACGAAACGTAAAGCTCTGGAAATTCTAAAGAGAGCTGAAGAGGGTAAAATATCTGCTGGCAAAGACCCGATGGGTTTAGCAGCCGCCGCTTTATATGTAGCTTGTGTGATGAACGGCGAGAACAAGACACAAAAGGATGTGGCAGAGGCAGCTGGTGTAACGGAAGTCACTATCAGAAATCGGTATAAAGGTTTAAAGCTTCACCTTAAACTGTAGGTTTTAGAGTACATCATACCTCTATCGCTCAATAATCTATTTTACCGCTTCATTGGAAATGGCAAGCAATCTGAGACATCTTTAGCTAGATCTTGATGACCAAGCGGTAGGTCGTATCCAGTTCTCTTGATACCGTAAGGGTTTCCTACTGCACTTCTATAGCAGCTTCGTTAAACCCAAGTTTTACCAAGTATCCCTTAACATCGTCCCGATGATCACCCTGAAGCATTATAAAACCATCTTTCGCGGTCCCGCCACAGGCAAATCTGCTCTTTAGTTCTTTAACTATACGGTGAGTATCACTCAAAGTTGGATCAATCCCTTCTATCATGGTGGTCGTCTTGGAGAATCGCCTCGTTTCCAAGCGCACTACAACTCGAGAGTCTTCCTTATCCAATTCACCGCAGGCACATAAATCATCAGGCAAGCCACATTTCTTGCATATAACCGCCATCTTTTAGTAAACTATCTTCCCAATTCTTGTTATTAAGCCTTGCCTGTTGTCAGTTGCTGAGAAATGATACACGCAATGATTTGCACTTTGCAACTAATGCCCACATCTACCGTGGCAACTTTGATTATAGCTGCAAGATGTGCACGCTAATTCCTTAGGAAGCGATGATGCTGCCATGCGTCCATATTGTCTGCAGAAAACAAGATATTCTCTGTATAAATCCTCGTTATCAACCAACGTATATTGGTTGGACATGTTGAGTAATTAATGATTTTCTTGAATATTGAATGAATTAATTTGTTGATGTTGTTAAAGCTTTACGCAGGTGCCTACGGTACGGGATGTTAAACTACAAAGTGTGGTCTAGGTTTCCTTCCTGTTTGCATGTTTAATGGCTTCTTACACATGACCCTCTGCATGATCAAGAACCACAATCACAAAAAAGATATGGAGCGATGTCCCATTCCATTGCATTGTAGATGGTTAATCGAACTAATGATTCCGGCAAATTAAAAGACGCGGCATCTTTGCTTTTGAAAGGGGCCACCCTCCTTAACGACCCTTGCCCCGCATGCACAGGGGTACAGGTTAAATTCCAGGATAAAAACATATGCGTAAATTGCTTCAATCAGCATGATGCGGCCACACAGACAACTCGAGGAGAATCAAATTCTAACAGGGCAATGATGATTGTGGATAAAGATTTAGTCAAGTCTGTAATCCAAGAAAAAATAATGGTTCTAGTCGAACAACTTAGGGACGAAAATGATATTCCATCCCAGAAAATAAAGGCAGAACTCATTGAACTCTACCTGAGGGTATTGGAGAAGGCAGGGACTCTATTGCAGGACATGTGAAGTAAAAAAGTCAATAAAAGAATGCATAAGCCATACTGCTATAAGAGATATTTAACAGAATCTGGTGTAGATACCAAGAGACATTCGAAGATTATTCTTGGTAAAAATAAATCCAGAGTATGATTTAATGCCCTATTGAGAACTAGGACACAATACATTTGAAGAGTACATCTCTTATTTGTACTTCTAGTCCTAATCGAGAACTCAGGAAGTTCATATAGAGGGCAGCAACGCAGGGTGAGGAAATTTGACCTCGCGATCGCTTTCGATATTTCTAACTTCTTACAGTGATGTGACTATCATCGTTGCTCAACACTTGATATCTCAGCACGTATTCAGCACACACAGCTGGGAGGTGGTGCCAACAGAGCTCGCTCTGGCTTGTTTTAGGAATCCTGAGCGACAAGGTGCTGCGAAAGAGGGGGCACGGATGCGCGCCGCCATTACAGAAAATCAAGAAAATGTAAAGATGTCTGACAATATTTGCAAATATTTCTGTATTTTCTCTTACAATAGATAATATTATTTTTTTGTTTATTCGAAAATTGGTCTCTAGGTAGTAGTGTGTTCAGATTGGCAGAGCAACTGTAAGTAACGTAATCGAGAAGAGGCTGTTGGATTAGAAAATTTGTTTCAAACTAACTAAGCCTTAACTAAACGGAATGTATTTAAGCCCCATCTCCGACACTTTTAATTACATGAGCAAGAAAAAGAACGCTCCTCTGCCAGCTTCTAGTGCAGGATTATTGAGGTTCTTTGAAGATGAGACCAAAGGGATTAAAATAAAACCTGAGATCGTTCTCGCTGCTACAGGCGGTCTCATCGGCATATCAATCTTGATAAGGATTCTGTTTCCGGTTTAAGTATGGGTAAGTCAGATTCTAACAGCGTATCCGTTATCCATAAAAGATGGTCTTATACGCGAGTAAATCCTTCTTCGTATAAGATATCGTATCTCGTTTCACTCCTTGGAGGAGCCGTTGTAATCATCTTAACTTGTACCAGTATCTTCAAGGTAGACACACCTATCCTAGTTCTCCATCTTTCACTTGGATTAGCTGCAATGACCGGTTCGCTTTTTCTCGATTTTTATGCTTTGCGTGGAACTTCCCTCAATAATATCACAAAGGTGTTTCATGTATCGGCATTCTCGAACCTACTTTGGGCGCTGACAATATTTCTTGGAATAATATCACACACAATATTCTCAAAGACAACTATTCCCAGTAGTTATGTCATTGAGGGTATGCTTTTGGCAGTTGGTATGCGCATAGGGATTTTCGTGTCTGTTTTTGGTACTGGCATTGCTAGGGCTATCTTCTGTGCATTCATTCAACCATTATTTTTTTTCTTGGCCTTCGCGCCTACCGCTTTCTATGTATCTATAATCTCCATCATTACAGGAATTATTTACGGTTCAATTTTCATTATCCTAGCTCTGGCATGGGCTCGGCTCGCAGATAAGGCTGGAAGACCCGATGTTAAAAGCACATTTAACGTGTTGCGAGCATTTCTAGCCGCTTGGACGGAAAATAGCTCCGAAAGGATGGAAGAAATAGCCGAAGCTCGAGCGAACAAAGAAAAAGTGACTACTTATATTGCAAAGTTCAGACTGATAAATGCCCAGGTATCCTTGATTCTTCCTGATTTGCATCCTGGTCCGTTTAATCCTATAGGTGGCAGTAACCTGCCGTATCTTCTATATTCAGAATTTTCGAGAAATGCCATCATTCTCCATAGCGTGTCCAACCATTCCCGAAACCTTCCTTCCAAATCCGAGGTCTATAACTATATTCGAACACTTTCTCAGGCAACGGTTTCTCAAAGATGTGAGACAAGCACCGTTCCGTTCCAGACTCGGATTGGTAGAAGCACAGCAACTGGAATTATTTTGGGTGATACTGCGATAGTCATCCTCTCAATGGCACCTGTGGGCATGGAAGATGTACCTGAAAGTATACGAATAGCCTTGGAAAATTATTCTTCCCATCTCGGCCTGAAGCACATACTCGTGGTCGATAGTCATAACGCAATGGGAGAGGATCTGAAAAAATCAGACTTTGAAGCTTTATTATCAGCAGGAAAAAATTGCTTGAAAGAGTTGATCAATGCTCCTCAATATGAGTTCAAGGTAGGCTTCGCCAACATGGATGACATTTCCTGCAACCCAACGCGACTGAAGGAAGAAGTAGGACAGTCAGGGCTTGCAACTATCGTCTTCGAAGTCAATGGCAATCAGTATGTTATCGGATGGGCGGATTCTAATAACATGCATAACAATCTACGAGATAATGTAATTACAAAGTTGGCCCGGAATGGAATTCAAACGCTAGAACTCTGTACTTCAGATACGCATTCTACTTCTGGAAAGAGAACACGACAAGGATATTATGCGCTAGGAAATATTAGCAGACATGAAGAGATTGCTGAGATTTATCTACAGTTATCAAAAAAATCCATTGAGAAAGCCACTTCAGCTAGATTCGAGCTCGCGTCATCCGTATCGGTGATCAAGGTAATGGGTAAACAACAATTCGATGATTACGCATTAGCTCTCAACAAATCTATGAACATAACGAAGATTTTCCTAGCTATTACCTCAGCAGCATTTGTTACGATGTTGATTTTCTCATAGTCCTTTTTTAAATAATGGATGGGGAGAGATTTGAACTCTCGATCACCTGTGTGTGAGACAGGTATCTTAACCATGCTAGACCACCCATCCTAGTACTTCTGTGTTGACTACTGAATATGAATCAAACATGAATCAGACTGTGGGTATTAATATCTTAAGATGGTGCTCAGCCGTTCTGTAGAGTCTGGTCATTTAAGAAATACAAGGTTCATGTCCCTTCGCTGAATCCTTCCAAGTATAATCTCTGCTCATCTGTCAGGTTATCAATCTGGATTCGCATGGACTCCAATTTTGCAAGAGCAATTTCCCTGTCCTGAGATATCTCTACATTATATACTAGTGGTTTCATTGATCCTTTAGATTCGGCAAGCTTCATAACCGATAAAAATTGATTAGCAAAACTCATATCCATAACTTCCGATGGATGACCTTCGGCCGCTGCTAAGTTTACTAATCTTCCCTCAGCTATCAAATAGATTCTACTGCCGGTCTTCAATTTGTATTGAACTGTATGCTCGTTAATTCTTGTCGAATTTGTCGATTGTGCCTCTATCGCCGGGATTGAAATTTCTACGTTGAAGTGACCTGCGTTAGCAAGGATCGCACCATCTTTCATCCTTACGATCTCTTCTTCTGAAATCACACCCTTACAACCCGTAGTTGTTATAAAGACGTCTCCTGTCGCAGATGCACTCAACATTTGGCTAACAGAAAAACCATCCAATTTCGCCTTTAAAGCAGCTATAGGATCTACCTCTGTCACAGTGACGTTACAACCCATTCCTGCTGCTCGTTTTGCTATTCCTTTTCCTACATGTCCATAGCCTGCAACTATAACATTCTTACCTGCTAACAGAATATTCGTCGCACGGATGATTCCATCTAGTGCAGACTGACCAGTTCCATATACGTTGTCAAAATCATGTTTAGTTTCAGCGTCATTAACCGCTATAATCGGGTATTTCAACTTACCTGCAGTTTGTAATGCGCGTAGTCGAACCACACCAGTGGTTGTTTCTTCAGTTCCACCGTAAATAACTGACTTGGCCATCATATCTTTGTGCATTTCGATAGTGAGATCCGCACCATCGTCAATTGTAATATTCGGCTCGATGGCCATCACAGATCTGATATCATCATAATATTCCCTTGTCGATACTCCTCGCCTTGCGAATACGGAGATGTGTTCATCAGTAGCAAGTGAGGCAGCCACATCGTCTTGAGTGCTGAGTGGATTACATCCGCACCAAGCCAGCTCAGCACCAACCGACTGCAGTACTCTTGCAAGTACGCCTGTCTCCTTTGTTACGTGTAAGCATCCTGCGATCTTGATACCCTTAAGTGGTTTTTCGTCCTCGTATTTATGCCTTAAAGCGACAAGTACAGGCATATGGGCCTCAGCCCAATCTATCTTTTTCTTTCCCTCTTGTGCCAAAGAAATATCTTTAACATGATAATTCATACGCTGAAAAAAGCACTCCCTATACTTTAAGCATACTGAAAACTCGAAAAAGAATCCCTTGCCTCACGCCTTGAAAAAGCCATACATATTTTTTTCTTATCTGTTCTGGCATGCGATCACTTCGTACTAGTGATACTTGTTATAGCAATACGGTTCAATGCGTTCATTTGACTATCATGCTTAGCAAACTCACGAAATGCCTAGAGACCTAAAGGTATTCTCTGCTTAGAATCTCTCTAACTTCTTCATCAGGAACAGCATCAAAATTTTCATAGAATTGTCCGACTGAATTAAGAGTTTCAGGGCTAAGAATCACTTCTACAGCATCAGCCTCTTGCCTAAGTATATCAACAGTCTGCGGGGGGGCCACAGGGACAGCAATTATCAAATATTTTGGGTTTTGTTTTCTTATCCATCGTGCTGCTGCAATAATTGTAGCTCCCGTCGCAATGCCATCGTCTGTGAGGATTACGATCCTATCTTTAATCTTGTAATCGCGTTTCTTTGGATAAAGTATTGTACGACGTCTTATTTCCGATAGCTGTCTCGCTTTCTCGCGTTCGACATAGTCTTCTGATAATTTCAATGCTTTGATAAGATATTCGTTAGTATAGGTTGTACCGTCGCCCATAATAGCTCCAATTGCAAGTTCTGGATTTTCAGGGGCCCCCAGTTTTCTTCCTATTGCAACGTCGAGCTTAGCAGAGATTTTTTTCGCAACTATTTCCGCTATGATTACCCCTCCGCGAGGAATACCAAACACTATCGCTTGATTTCTATCTATAGAGTTAAGTGTAGCATTAGTACTCAATTTTTCAGCAATCATCTCTCCTGCATGCACTCGGTCTTTAAATTTCAATTAATCTAAATTGGATTCGTTCTTTTTTAAAACTTTCATCACAAAGTATAAGACAAACAGAAATACTCGGATATTGTGCGTAAGTTTCAAATCGCTGTTGTTGGATATAATAAAGACAGGTGTACTGAACAGGCTAGAAATATCGCATATGAGGTAGGAAAAGAAGTGGCGCGTGCAGGTGCAGTCTTGATCTGCGGTGGATTGGGAGGAGTTATGGAATCTGCGTGCAAGGGAGCTAAGGAGATTAATGGATTTACAATTGGCATAATACCACAAGAAGAATTTTCTTTCGCCAATGGTTTTTGCGATGTCGTCATCTGTACAGGTATTGGATTTGCCAGAGATTTCATTATAGCTAGTTCCGCTGATGGAATTATTGCTATTGGTGGTGGCGTCGGGACGTTAATAGAGATGGCTGCAGGATATATGTCAAAGAAAGCTATTGTTGTGATAGCAGGTAGCGGCGGCGTGGCGGATACATATGCTGGAAAATATTTGGATGAACGGAATCGTGTGCCAATAATGGTGGCCAAGGATGCTCATTCCGCAGTGCAATTTTTTTCTGACAATAAATGAACTTCATCCATTTTTGTAGTTCTCTAAATAAACATCAGGTTCATATCTAGAACCATACTTTGCCGCCATCTCTCGCAATTTCTCCACTATATTTTGCATACCAAACTTCTCCGCTGTGTTAAATAGATCTGTCTTTAGCCCCATTCCTAGTCTTAGTGCCTTGTCCAGGTCTTCTCTTGTGCATACATTATTTGAAATTAGCCAAGCTGCATTATTAGCAGAAACAGCCACCAAACGTATTGGATTATACTTTGCTGCCTCTTCCGGTGTCAGATCTATCCGTTGGAAAGTGCTTCCACTGTATTCATAAAAACCCCTTCCTGATTTCTGCCCAAGATATTGGGCATCGACTAGTTCTTCTATTTTTGGGTGTGGCTTCACTATTCTTTTGTCTCTGGAAAACATCTCTGATGTTGCTTTAAATACTACATCAAGGCCAGTATAATCGGCAAGTTCAAAAATACCCATAGGAAAGCCCATCTTATACTTTACTGCCGAATCTATCTGAGTCATCGAGACTCCGTCTGCTTCTAAAGAGTACGCGGCTTCGTGTACCAACGGTATAAAAATCCGATTTACGATAAACCCGGCAATGTCTTTCCGGCATAATACGGGTTCCTTACCTACTTGCATTACGAAATCCAGTACTGTGTCTATGGTGTACTGATTGGTGTTTCGTCCTGGTATGACCTCTACAAGTCGCATCAATTGAGGTGGATTAAAAAAGTGCAATCCTATGAACCTTTCAGGTCGATGTGTTAGCGCTGCCATTTCAGTTATTGGCAACGTGCTCGTGTTAGAGGCGTACATTGTTTTCTCTTCTGCAAATTTATCCACATCAGCATACACTTTTCTTTTTAGCTCGAGATTCTCCGGTACTGCTTCTATAAGCAAATCAGCATCCTTCAAAGACATTTCTAGGTTTATTTCTGGCGTGATTCTATGGAATATCTTCTCGGCTTCTATTTGAGTGAGCTTTTGCTTTTCTACGAGTTTGTTTAGAGACCATTTTACTTTCTCCAATGCTTTATCTAATAAAGAGGCATCAATATCACGCAAAGTTACACTATAGCCCGCCATTGCAGATACTTGCGCAATTCCGTGACCCATAATTCCCGAACCGAGGACGGTTATTTTACTTATCGACGGCATATCAGAATATTAACGGTTTTTGCTAGATTTTTAATTTTACTATAAAGGCACAGCTTAATTAAAGGACCATTCATGCTATATTGATATTTGGATATAGACCGTTTCACAGCTGACGTAAATGGCCTTTCAGAGAAAATGACATTCGGCGAAGGAGTAGAACTAAAGCAGCGAATGAGTTTTGTAAAAAACAGATTGATTGAATTATACACGAAAAACCTGGTAAAAATAAACCATTCTGTTATGGAGCTCGTCTGTGCCAAGCACCTTATTCGCTATGGTTATACGGTGGATGTCGAAAGGCAACTTACAGACGCTCTTGTATGCGATCTCCATGGGACTAAAGGAAACGGAGAGACAGTCGTGGAGATTGAAACAGGATTTGTCCCTCCTGATCATGCCTTAGACCCCCTTACCTACTATTATGCAAGACTCGCAAGCAAAATAGCTCGATATAGTCATTTCGCGAATCAGTTTGTTCTTGCAACGAACCCAGTTAGTATTCTTCCCATACCTGAGATGTTCAGGAGACCACCACGTGATAGAACAAATAGGGAAATAGCCAAGCTGAAGAGTGTTTGCGATAAATATTACCGGAACCCCCCCGTAAGCGAAGAAGAAATTGTTAATGGAAGAATACATATGATCTATATAATAG
>JASHSN010000531.1 GCA_030038695.1 Nitrososphaeraceae archaeon | reverse complement strand
AGACTTTACTGCGTAAGATGTTATCTATTTCACTGATTGCTGTTTCGATAAGATTTATTTCTGAGTTCATAGTTCGACATCGAATCACAACCTTTGACTACTCACATACAACCATGTGTTGGCAATCTCTTCCGATAACGGTCATGAACGAATGACCTGACTTCACTCTCTACATTGTGTTGTATACAGATAGATCTAATTCGGTCGAATTCGTAAAAATCATCATGCCCTCGAAATCGCATGATGACAAAAAGATTCAAAAGCTACTAGCTATAAACTAAAAAACAGTCTTCGGTTAAAGGGTGTATAGATGTGACCACGCCAAAGAAGGAATTAAAACGGAAAGAAAATGAGGAGCGTTTGTCAAATGCGATTGCCACCTTAGATACCATATCCAAGAACACTAATATTCAGAGGAATATTCGGAATATGATAAGAGAGGTATACTTTGTGCTAAAAGATCAGAAGGGCGGAACTGTCTCAGTTAGAGCTGCAAATGCGATTAGTATGTTAGACACAGTCACGCAGAATCCGCAAACACAATCGCACATTAGGACTATGCTTTGGCAAGTCGTCTCTACGTTAGAGAGCATTAGAGAATAAATCTCATTAACGGGTTACGTCAGTATTTTTTACAGGTTTTAGTGGTGGAAGTTTCTCAAGTTTGTGAGTCGGATTTGCTAGGTAGTGCCTCGAGGCTCCTTCACCGCTCAAGACAATGTTGCAGTTAACGCATCTATATCTTATTGCCAAATCGTGATTCTAACTTTATTACTCATCATACATGGCTAAAAAGGCTATCTATTCAATTAGAGCTTATTTATCTCAATTTGATAATTTCTCTATTATCTGGAACACTTGAACGAATTCTTAACTTATGATATACTGCACTGGCGATGTTTTCAGATTTAGACCTTTCCCCATGGTTAACAAGGACTCGCTTGGGCTTTATTTTCGAAACAAAATTTAAAATCTGATTATAATCACTATGACCGCTGAAGCCATCAATCTTATGGGTTTCGCACCTAACTGGGACCACTTTAACCTTACCACTTTTGTCCAACATACTTACTTGGGTCATCGTACCGTCAATAACTCTTCTTCCGAGAGTGCCATTAATTTGATAAGAAACGAATATAATCTTATTTTTTGGTGACGGAGCTATTTCTTTGAAGTACTCTACTGAAGGACCACCTTCGAGCATACCTGAGGTTGCCATTATAATAGCAGGATTCTCATCACTTAAGACTTCGTCTCTTCTACTCTGCCCATTTACCGGAGTGAAATACTCAGATTCAAATGGATTAATACCTTGAGAGACCGATTTTCGTACATCATATCCAAGGTAATGAGCATATGACATATGTATGGCTGTAGCTTCGGAAATCATGCCCTCAATGTATATAGGCGATTCTATCAGTCGGCCATCCCGCATTTCCATATCTATCACTAGCATAATTTCCTGTGCCCTTCCAACCGCGGGAACAGGAATTAGGACTTTTCCCCCTTCTGTCAAAGTCTTATTAATGCTCTGTGTAAAGTTCGCATAAACTACGCCTTGATCTGGCATTACATCAGTACTGCTACCGTACGTACTCTCTGTAATCAGCGTTTCGACTCTAGGATATACAGACATTGCACTATCCAGCAGCCGAGTCTTTGCGTATTTGTAATCTCCCGAATAAAGGATATTATGTGCACCAGAGATATTTAGATGGACAGTAGCGCTGCCCATTATGTGCCCTGCGTTGTTCAATGTTATAGTAATATCAGGAGATATATCAGTTGGTTTTCCGTATGGTAATGTTATGCAGTGTTTGATCGTCTCATTAACGTCCCTGGTTTCATAAGTCAGGTATGTCCCATTACTCTTGGAAATTTTTATAGAATCCATCTGAAGAAGCGTCATCAAAGGTAACGTAGGATCAGTACAGTAAATAGGACCATTGTACCCATATTTATACAGACTCGGCAAGAAGCCCTGATGATCTATATGCGCATGGCTAATAACTACAGCATCAAGCTCACTAAAGTTAAAATTAAACCAATCTAGTCTTGGGTATGCATCTAGGCCAGTACTTTCACCTGGGTTAACACCGCAGTCGAGCATCACCTTGCTTTCCGGAGTAACGACAATAAAACACGACCTTCCAACCTGCTTAACTCCTCCGAGGCAAAAGAGCATAACATCTTTATTCAATGTCCATGAACGAGTCCGTACAGTATGATTTGGAGGTTCCACAGTTGTCCCGATGCGAGTTTCACTGGCATTCGAACTAGAGTTGTTTTGCTCTGCCAGTGGAGTTCTAAAAATCCGATTTCCTAAATCCTGTAGGAATGTCGTACGCTCCTTTGCAGAGCTCTTTAGGGTAGAATGGATAGTATTGAGTATGGCAGATGGTATGTGCGGGGAAAGTCTAGTATGAGCTATCCAGCCTGTGGATTTGGCTATTTCTACTACTATTTCCGGGCGTACAACTTCGGGTTTGTTAACTTCTAGAACAACTTCACCCGTCGCATCATCGCAGAAGACAGCTGAAACCAAGACGTTTCGTGGAAGCAATTTGACAACGGCTTTTCTGGTTTCCTCTTCTGCCATTCTGATGGAAGGGTCAGTACGAATCACGAATCTCTTTTTCAAACTTTTAGATAGAGATGATAAATGGTAGGTGAGTTCTGTAAGGGAAAAGTTAGCATTTTTCGTATATAGTGCGATATTCGGGCCTTCAAATTTCGCTGATGTAATTAGGGATTCTTTTGGAAGTGCTTGTAAGACAATTTTTGCTACATCGCCTTCCTTGGCAGTCAACTGATTCCCATTTTCTCTATCTTTCGTAGGGAGAGTGTTGTCTCCTGTATTCTTACGCTTTCTGTTGTCATCTTCGAAAATGTTGTTACTCTTACTACTGTTCCAGCGTTTTTCTCTTCGATTTTGATCGCTCTTCTGATATACAATCTTTTCTTTTTCCTCTACATGAGCTTTGTTTAGTTTTTGACTTTCTCCCACATCTCTTCTTTATCCAGCTTTTTTTTCGGTATTTTTCACCTGTAGCAACAATATTACAGCCAGGAGATTAATCAAAGCCGATGATAAGCTAATATGTATTAATTGCAATCCATTAATATATTTTTAGAGCTTCAAATCCCTTCCAGACTGATTTAGTGAATCTAACCTTAACAATGCTTGTCCACAAAATTGTAAGTTCGTTTAAGGATTCCTGTCAACGCAATTTAGAGGAGCTCTGTTGTATCTCTATACCTATACTAATAGTATTTAAGTTAAATCATGTTTTTTATCGAGTTCTGAAAGTCTATTCTATCTGGTCGGTAACACTATAGATCGCCCCAATTCCAATCTCAGCACAAATTACACAGGTTGTATGCATACATTTTTGTTGGAGTTACAAAATCCATCGAGGCTCTCTTCTATCAGAGCCAATAATAAATTAATCAGATACAGTTAATGTTATGGATTACGAAGCACTGCTAGGAGAAGGGTTCACTGGTCTGAAACGCAAATATAACTAGGAATAGAATCTTGAGACATGTGTGTTGCCTTTATTGATTGATACTTTATTATATCATGGCTGGACCACAATATACGTAGATTTGTTACAAGGAAAAGGCAACTGGGACTATGATCCAAAAAAGAAAATCGCCCAACCTCCCTTAAATTTATTGTTTAATCCTTCTCTAGTTAAGAGAAAAGATGTTTGGGATATAGATATAAGCAATCTTCTTGAAATGTTGTTAAATATTATTGAATCTTCAGGAAAAAAAGATCTTCGAGTATGTGGTATCGCAGCCTTATCTTCATCTATGATACACCGTTTGAAAGTCGAAAGCATTTTTAGACTGGAGAAGGTTGCTATGCAAAAGAAGGCAATTTTGGGTGAGGGACATAATGATCCTGCGATGGATTTTAATGTGATTCAGCTTCCATTCAGATTCGAATCGACGTATCCAGTGTCTCTTGAAGATCTCCTTAGAGTCCTAGAACGTATGATCTTCGAATTATCAAATCCGGCGTCAAGTAAGAAACTCGCCGTCGAACCAGTACAGGTATTTGATCTTGAACTTTACTCACATAAATTTGAACAAATAATTCGAGAATATGAAGAGACAATCTTTTGCATTGTTAAGGGAGGTGTGGTGATGTTTAAAATGCTGATCTCAAAAATGGAACCATTAGAAGTTGCTAGATACTTTATTGCCTTACTTTATCTTGCGACAAAAGGCAAGGTACATTTAGAGCAGACTGAAGAATCCGGAGATATAAAAATTACGATCAAGCGAACGTAGGGACTAAGCAATGGAATCAGAAAATAAAGGATTACGGAGATGACCAATCATCTTCCAAGGGAAGAAATAAGCGCAAGAATTGAAGCTGCGCTATATTCAGCTGGGAGGCCATTGTCTATTGATGAACTATCAAAAGCATCTGGAACCAATTCGAAGTCAAAGACCAGGAATGTCGTTAACGAGTTAATTAAGAAGACGAAATGTGTCTTCGCAGCGTTAGAGATAACGGAATTGTCGGATGGAACATTCGTATTTCAATTAAAACCTGGCTACACTCCCTTGATTAGAAAATTTGCACAACACCCCTCGATTCCAGCAGCGTCTCTTAAAACGTTGTCGTACATTGCGTATGAGCAGCCCGTTACTTCTAAACGGCTTGTGCAGAGTAGAGGAAATCAAGTCTACACTCATCTCAGAACGCTAAAGCAAATGAAATTCATCGAGTTCGAAAAACTGGGGAGGCAAAAAGCGTACCGAACAACGAAGAGGTTTCGAAGTTACTTTGGGATAACCGACCTTGAATCCTTAAGGAGTATCCTCTCAGCACCAGTAGTTGACCATAAAAGTAATAATAACCATGACAACAAATTGGTCACGTCGTAAACAGAGCGGAAAGCTCTTAATAGGAGAGAGATGCTTGTTCTGAGTCCAAATGAGAAAATCATTAGAAAACCTTGCTGGACGTAGGGCTTCGGGCGGTCGTCGTGTAGCGATGAGAGCTAGACGAAAATTTGAAATTGACAGATATCCGAACGAGGCTGTTGTAGGAAGGACTCTAACAACTACAAGGAGGACGAGAGGAAACAATTCAAAGACTGCGTTAAAGTTTGTTGACTCTGTGAATGTCCTAGATCCCAATTCGAATAAAACTAGTAAACTTGCAATATTACGTGTAACAGAGAATCCTGCAAACAAAGATTACGAGAGAAGAGGGGTGATTAGCAAAGGAGCATTGGTTGAAACAGAACTAGGAACTGCCAGAGTGCTATCCCGTCCGGGCCAAGACGGTATCGTTAACGCAATTCTAACAAACCATTAATTTTGGATATCTCCCAGTGGTAAGATCTGGCATCTATTCGATTATTGTATCCTCACCCAGCTTTGTTACTCGAAGAAGAACATACTAGTTCGAATCGATATCTCGTAATATCAGATCTACATATAGGATTTGAAAGTGACTTGAATTTACCAGGAATCATCGTCGATTCGAAATATTCTATGAATACAATGTTGGAAGAGTTACGTTACATTATTGAATCGCACCGAATAGATGCTGTAATCTTAATCGGTGACGTGAAGAACACTATACGAAACATTAGCAAACAGGAATGGAATGAAGTTCCAGAATTCTTCAAAATACTATCGAGGCAGGTGAAGATTTATTTGGTGCCTGGTAATCATGATGGCCGGATTCGGTTCTTAATCCCTCAGAATATTAATATAATGAGCGTCAAAGGTATGGTGTTAGAAGAAACTTTGTTGGTGCACGGCCACGTGATGCCATCATATGCCAGGTCAGCGATAACAAGAATTGTAATGGGGCATATCCATCCTATTTTTTCGAAATGCAATAGCGTTCTCGACGGACGGCGGATATGGCTCTATATCAAAGTGAATAGTGAAATGATATTTCCTGGAACCGCTGGAACACTCGACATCATAATCATGCCATCATTTAATAAAGAGATGCATGTTGTTCATAAAGGATATCATAAATCGATTCCTCCAATAATCAAGAGAGTCATCGAATTCAACTCGATCAAAAAGGCAATGGTTATGGCAATGGACGGCTCAATACTTTCTGATGACTGTGACGTAGCGGTGAAGTTGTTGTCATGACCATTTTGTCAATCGTTCGTCTGTAGTCTTTAAAGTTTAACATAATCTCGCATAGGAGTCAACGTTGGAGTGTTTGTTCTTAACCACTCAAGAGTTTTGATGAAAGAATTGGCTGCTTCTAAAGTGGTAAGGACTGGCACACCCATTTCAACAGCTTTTCTTCTGATTTGATATTCGTCATACAACATTCCGACATATTTCTCAATTGTTGATGTTGATGGGATATTTATAATGAAGTTAATTTTGTGTTCAAAGAGCAAATCAGAAATATTCGGTTTGCGATCAGGTTCGCTAATTTTGTAAACCTCCTCAATATTTTTGATATCATTGTTTACAAGGAATTCTGCTGTATGCTCTGTAGCCATTATGTTGTATCCCATGATTGAAATCAGTGAAATCAACGGGAGCAATTTTTCCTTGTTTTTCTGGCCGCCAATGCTAATTAGTGCTGATCCAGATAATGGAAGCGCGTACCCCGCTGCTGTATACGCCTTAGATAAAGAATCGTAAAAACTGCTACCAAAACATGCGACTTCTCCCGTAGATTGCATTTCTACGCTAAGCACGATATCTGCTCCTTCCAGTTGCATGAAAGAAAATTGTGGCACTTTGATTCCGAACCCTGAAGTCTTTAGCCATAGATCTTTTGCATTTGTTGGAAGTGCCCTGTTAGTCATTGCCCTTGTAGCAAGGTCTATTAGGTTTATCCCTACGAATTTGGACACGAATGGCATTGACCTTGAAGCTCGGATGTTCGCTTCTATTACCAACACTTCATCGTCCTTGACGAGATACTGAATATTAAAAGGACC
>JASHSN010000064.1 GCA_030038695.1 Nitrososphaeraceae archaeon | reverse complement strand
CATAGTTATGTACTTTGAATAAATAGAGTTATTAACTCGAATGTACCTAAATCTTCTATTCAACGTCATTATACTGCAACAGTACAATAAAATTATTGATAGATTAAATACTAGGAAGCAATCGCGATTATATTCTTTGTTAGTTCTTAGTTGTCTAGTCAGGATTCATTAACTGATAACAAAATAGCTTCTAAAATCTGTCTTGCATATAGCTTTCATCTCCTTAGATCGGTCGTATCCAAATTGATTAGTACTACTTTACATAATAAGAAGTATTTATCCGGTAACTGTATAAATGTTTCTTCTAGTTTCCTCTATAGAGCACGTACATATGTTGAAAAGCAAGAACAAGAGGACTGCTTGGTGTCATCGATTGGGTCAAAATGCCTAAATTGTGATTTTATTCTGTTCATAAAAATACTCATGGTGCGTGGCTCAGATTTTTGGTATTTGTACTAATAGTGATAATTATAAGCACGGTCGTGATAACGGAAGCTCCCTTGGCGAGATGTGAGACAGCTGCCTGGATCTAGATCACAAAACCAAGTTTCGTACGTGTTCGCTACAAACACTTTTGGTTTCGAGGTACAGGACCTTGTATTTATGAACCATCTCTCCTGTTCTTTCATACTGTGGTTCTCAAGCCGTGTTAAAACGGAAATTGAACAGATACCTTAGCGATGGCATGCCCAGATATTATTTCCTGTGCTAATCGGTTACCGTCATGTAAATAATCTAGAATAAGATCATCATTTTGTGCATTCCTTGTAATAATGACTCGGGAAGCTTCAGGATATGGCATATACTTGTTCTCCGACATTTCTCCTACCTTCAGTACGGTTGTCTTTTGATCTATTAGTTCAATCCTGATGGCAGATATCCTCGTTGCAGTGTCTGTCCAATAATACTCCCTAAGCATTTCATTTTTTCCAAACATGGAATCTATAATAAATAATTCCTTAAAACAGCCTATAGTTACTTTATTTGATAAATATACTCCAAGTAATTTGAATTTAACGGAGATCAGATGATGATATATCAATCGACATTCTAGTTTGGGTGGATTGACCTACTTAACTGAGAGGGTTTTATTTACGGGTCGGCCCTGATAATCTTTGAAATACAAAAGTTAGGTCATTAATATCCACTTGAATGTTGCGCCATTCATGCCACCACTGGAGGTGCCAGCAACAATGTCAAATCCTTCTTTATGACCTATTTTTTCAAATAATGCCTTAAAAACGCCTGCGTTATATGCTCCAAGTGCGCCTCCGCCTTGAAAAACAAGCGCTCTTTGTGTTTGAGGAATTTTGTAAGACATAACAGCAGATAATTGACCTCATTCTTAATGTTAATGGAATATGGTATGTCTGAAACTTTAGGCACAGCATAACTATTCGATAGATTATTCAAGGCAACACTGGAGATTTGAACATTTAATCAGACCGTGCGTCTATGTCCATGTTTATATTCTACGCGAAATAAATAGAGGCAACTTCACATGACACCGCTCGAATATCCACCAGGACCTCACTCAATTTTACCTAATAAATTATTCCGTCAATTTATGCGTGACCCCATCAAGACATTGACCGATATTGCAAATACCTATGGAAATATTTGTCATTTCAAATTCGGAAGACAGCATATCTACTTATTGAATAACCCCGATTACATCGAGGGAATATTGATTCGAGACCATAAAAATTTTGTAAAAAGTAGAGGGCTTCAAGTCTCTAAACGCCTTTTAGGTGAGGGTCTAGTAACTAGTGAAGGCGAATACCACGATCGTCAAAGGAGACTAATTCAACCTACCTTTCATCCAAATCGCATAAAAGGATACGGAGATATCATGACGAGTCATGCCGAACGTATGCAAGAGCGATGGGAAGACGGAAGTACGTTGGATATCCATAAGGAGATGATGCATGTGACATCGGAGATAATTAGTAAGGCTGTCTTAGGTTCAGATATTAAAGCGAAAGAGGATGAAGTTGGTGTTGCCTTGCAGACTTGTATGGAATACTTTAATCGTCTCCAAATGCCTTTTGGTGAATTGATTGAAAAAATACCGATACTACCTATTAACAAGGGTTATCAAAGTGCAAAAAAGAAGTTAGATTCAATAGTATACTACATGATTAAGGAACACAGGGATAACGAGAGTAAGGGTGTATGTCATAAGGAAGACAGAGAGATTTGGCCCAAAGATAGGTATTTGAATAAACCCACAGACGTTATGGCAATACAAGACTTACTTTACACTCTGACACAAGCGCAAGATACAGAAGCTGGAATTGGTAGAATGACTGATTTACAATTAAAAGATGAAGTAATGACGATTTTTCTGGCAGGCCATGAAACAACATCCAACGCACTCACATGGACTTTTTATCTCTTATCACAACATCCAACTGTAGACGATCGTCTCTATGCCGAACTCTCTTCTGTACTTGGCGATAGAATTCCAACGGTTGAAGATATACCAAAATTGGAATATACCGAAAAAGTGTTTAGAGAATCCATGAGACTTTATCCACCAGCGTGGACTCTAGGCCGTCGAGTTATAAATGATTACAAGGTTGATAAGTATGTAATACCTGCAGGCTCTATCGTTCTCATGAGTCAATACGTGATGCATCATGATTCTCGCTATTTTTCTGACCCGGATGTATTTTATCCAGATCGTTGGACCAAAGAAGCAAGGTTACATCTCCCTAGATTCAGTTATTTCCCATTTGGTGGAGGTATTAGAGGCTGCGTGGGTGAGCCATTTGCGTGGATGGAAGGAATATTACTACTAGCTACAATATGTAGGCACTGGAAGATGCACCATGACAGGGATCATAAAGTGGGACTAAAACCACTTATCACACTCCGTCCAAAATATGGAATGCGAATGAAATTAGAGAGTAGAGTATAATTTCAGAGTTTTCTGGATTATCACCCATCTCAACCAGCCTCCAAATCTCGATAAAATTTCCGCCTTATGCCTGTCGGGTTCACGATACTTGCAATGATGCTCGATACTACTCAAATGATACTCGCTACCGCAGAATCATTTGCAAATTCGGGTTGACAAATTTCACAATAATACACGACGGATCTTCCTACAGGCTTTGCGCCAATAATTGGGTAAGCCGGGCTTTGCTCCAATGAGTGATTACGCAAAGCTGTGTATGGCTTATCAGGGTCATCCTTAACTTTGTACGTTGGCGAAAATTATAAGGCTCCCGGGTAAACCGGGAAAGCCTTGGAATGGAATAGGTTGTGGAAATCTTGTTATGATATTGCCTTTATGGATCAGGAAGCTTTCTAGAGGTAGAATCTGACATCTCGGACCACACCCCTTTCCCTGCCATGACAATACCTTCCTCGTTATATGGGACGAATAGTTCCTCCTTTCAGACAATTATATTAGGAAACTATATCAGATCCTTTGCACGGCAAGAGCCGCCTCGTGCACAGGCATGAACCTTTTTTACAACCATCTACTACAACTATATACTACAAGTCTTAAATCCATTATGGAGCGTATGTCGCTGCTTGACGATATGTTCCAAATGCTCTAACATTTTACACTTACACAGCTCTGGAAGAGTATGCCGTTCATGTGGTCATGAACCGAGG
>JASHSN010000530.1 GCA_030038695.1 Nitrososphaeraceae archaeon | reverse complement strand
GGCGTTATCTATAGAAAGCCTTACTCGGCCATATTTATCCAATACTAACAGTGACTGTTTTTTTGATTTTAAAAAAAACTTTCTTCTTTCTATCTCGCAGGCAAATACATGATAATTACTAATATCGAAAATTCGTCTTGCCATGGATTTTTCTCGATCGTTGATTCCGAATAACTCACACGCAATTATAACAGCCTCTTCTCGACTAACCTCTTTTGCATTTGCGGTGCCAATATCAAGGCTTACGTTACCTACAGCGGTACACCGCAGAGTATACCTTTCGCTAACGTATTCTGATTGGAGGGTGATAGATTCAGGTAGTGCACCTTTGGCAAGTGCTGCTTGTCTAACCTCCTCTAGCAACAAAGCAACGTCTTCTGGTTTAGGATTTGCAATCGTTTTCTCCAATTCTTCATGGATCATTGCAGCGGCGACACCAATAGAAGATATAACTTCTGCATGTTCTGCTTTCTTATAAGAAAATTGGAGTCTTTGAGCTATATATGGGACTAGTACAGATGCACCACCACCGCCACCAATCACTACAATGTTGTGTTCTCCACCTTTTAACTTGTATTGTTTCAGCATAGGTTCAATAACGTCTAGGATTCTATTTGTTGCTATTTCTAAAATTAATTTTGACGTCTCTTCCATATCCCGATTTAACTTTTCAGACAATATAGACAACGCAGTTTGGGCTGATATTTGGTTGCCCTTAGCATAATCGTCTTCATCTAATAAGCCGAGTGCATTTGCAGCACATGTGGTAGTTATTGCAAATAGTTTACCGTTTTTTCCTTTGATGGCAATATAATCAGATGGGTCCTCGTTGAATGGTCTAAAAGTGATAAGATGACCACCTTCTAATTCTTCAGGATCTGCAAAACAAGAGTATGGCAAGCCAGCAATGTGTGCAGACCTTGGACCAACATCAGTTATTTTTTTTCTACTTAAATCTATCCGCACAAGAGAACCACCAGCAGCACCTGCTACTCTTACATCCAATGAGCGTATACAAGTAGTATGTTGCATTATAGTTACGTATTGGATCTCTGGCTTACCATTTCTTATTATACAGACATTAGTTGAGGTACCGCCAACTTCAATAAAGACTCCATTTAGAACATGTAGGTGAAGTAAAGCGCCAGCAATACTTGCCGCCGGGCCTGAAAGTATAGTCATTATAGGTTTACTTTGAAAGGTCTTCATATCTGTGACCCCTCCATCACCTTTCATCACCATAAGAGGGGCGTTGATTCCCTTTTCCTTTCGAACAGCATATTCAACGAATTTCGCGGTGTTAATTCCCTCTAGAAGAATACTGGCATTGATTGCTGCTGTTAGAGTGCGAGTTTCGAGTCCATACATTCCTGTAAGTTCATGTCCTGCTATTACGGGAATATCTGATTTCTGTACTACGAAATTCTCATTACTTGGATCATCTACTCCATATGCTTCAGTTACAACTAGAACTCTAGCTCCTTCTTGCTTTAGTTGAGAAATTGTAGATCGTACTTCGTTATCTTCGAGGTACTTTGAGGTATCTAGAAATCTATGACATATCTTCAAGTATTTTTTTGAGGCGAGTTCTGGATTTTTTATTTTTGTTCGTTTTATTACATTTGACCTATCCATGCCTACGCCCATACCTATTATTCCTACTTTTGCAGTATCACCCTCCAGTAAAGCGTTTACTGCCTGCGTAGTACTGTGTGATACTAATTCGATCTCTGAATTTAGAATTGAATGTTTTTCCATTAAAATCGTTAGTGCTTGCACTATCCCGTCAGAAACACCTTGATTGGAAGAATGGGTTGTAGGAACGGTTACCTTATCGATTATCCTGCCTTCGATCATATCGATAGCAACAGCCTTGGTAAAGGTACCACCAACATCTATACCTACTCTTATCCGTCTACTATTATCTTTCACTTAGATGGCCTCGTTAGGTGTGCCTAGTTTTACTGAGCAGCATAATTTAAACTCTATTATTTTCATTGTTAATCAGGAAAAAAGGTGATTGAATGAATAATATGCAAGAAAATGTGCTGGAAGTCAATGCTATTTGACCGCTATAAATAGCTATAATTCTGATTATATCAGAACTATATGAGATAAATCAAACATGGATTCTCAAGAATAGACTATTCGATACACTAGCTGTATCTATCGTTCTCCACCTATAGAATGAGGTTAGAGTTTAAATTTTGATACGAGTAGGTAAATATTATATGTTCAATTCCATCTTCCATAACGAGTTCCAATCTAAAGTTAAATGCGCGAAGATGGAAAAAAGTAAACAAATTGAAAAGATGAAAAAGACGCAATATCTTGTTGTTATGATTCTTGCTAGCTAATCCGGATAAACGCGTTTGTTACCTATTCTTCTTGTAGCTATCGTCTTTATGCTTTAGCTGCGAATACGACGGCAGCTGAAGCTGTTACTACTACTACCACGACTGCTACGACTAAATTCAACGATACAGCGGCTCTTTTCCTTATGATCAATTTCGAAAGAATGCGTACACAGCTTATGTTAATAGAACAAAGCTTACCATTAGATAAGGATTTAGCCTTTCTTCATGCATACGTTATACATTCAGTAATATTTCCATCTATCAAAAATCTACTTGAAAAGACCGCACCTCAATCAGCAGACGAACTTTTATCAACGACGACGGATCTAGCGTTTACGATAAAAACTGGAAATTCACAGTATACATCAAAGGATCTGACACAAGCAAAAAATGCTTTAACTAGCGCCTCTAACCAATTATTGAACCCAATTCTGAAATCAAATAAAAGGACGAGTTTTTTAGCTGAGACTGCTTCATTTTTATTAAATGACGCAAACAAATCTTATTCAATATCTGGTGCTGGCGAATCTACTAATCAAGGAAAACCCGATAATTTCGATTACCAAAATGCAGTAAGCTTAATCAATGCATCGAGAACAGATTTCAACAAAATATCTAATTCGACTAATAAAAATAAAGAATCAGATATTAACGAATACTACGACCAATTACAAAGTTATGTTATAAATAAATTCGATACGCAATCAGTATCACGTTTAATTTCTGAGATACAGAACGATCTGACTTCATATTATAAGAGTAGTAGCAATGGTACTGTAAATCCCTACACACATTACTTTTCAACCATACGAAACGACCTTCAGAGTGTTATTAAGGATGTCAAGAATGGAAATTATGATGGAGCTAGTGATACTGTTATTACTGCATATCTAGATAACTTTGAATATCTGGAACCATCAATAGACAAATATGATCATAACCTTAAGCTTACTATCGAACTAGGAATAAGAGAACACCTAAGGCAGATGCTAGATCAAAAAGCAGCATACAGCGCGGTACTATCTTATATTAACTACATATTTTTCAAGTTATCTCAAGCAGAAAAACTGTTAGACAGTCACTTGACTAAGACTAGTATGATAAATAATTTAACAACAACACCAACTGGGTTGGCTAATATCCAAGGGCTAAGCAAAGGGTTTGGCACATATACAGGAATAAGACATAGTATGGGACAAGCTTCCGACGTTTCAAAAGGATCTGTCAGAGGTAATATTGACCAAATTAGATTAAAATTACTTGATATGCTTTCATTATATAAGAAAGGAAGCTATGATGGCGCATTTTCAACTGCGCGTTCTGCTTATTTGGATAATTATGAAAATATAGAACTTCCCCTAAGACCCATAAATCCAGATTTTACTTTAGATATGGAGATA
>JASHSN010000063.1 GCA_030038695.1 Nitrososphaeraceae archaeon | reverse complement strand
TGATCTTTTATATTCCTGAGTTGAGAATATTACTGCCGAAAATATCTGTGCATATTACTAGGCACCCCGTTATAGAGAGTACACGAGGAGGAGTACACATTTGTGTGTATGGCTACCTATGAATACGTGTGGGTCAGAGGCGGGGGACACTCTATTTTAAAGCGCATGAGTATGTATTCGAGATTATTACTATAAGGAGTCAAGATTGTTATAAAAAAACACCCAATACCGATTTAGATCAGTAAGATTGTAATAAGAGGTGTTAAGAATCAATAACAGGCGATATTTTGTTATTGTGTAAGATCAGCTATGCTAGTTTTGATGATCAATTTGGCTTCCGCTGAAATATTATATTGTTCTAAGATCTTTGCTGGCTCCTTCACCAATTGATTTCTGAATTCCGGTTCATTCGCTGCTCTAAGCAGAATTTCGCTTATCGTCTCTGCGTCCTTCTGTCTCGAGTCCAAGTACGTGCACGATGCAAAATTGTCGTATATAAGCCTAATGCGTGATACCATGTAAAATAATTTCGAATGCATTCCGCAAAGAAGACCAGATCATAAAACAGATATTTAAGATGATAAGCGCTTCTCAATTCAGCTCAGGGTGATTCGTAAACTTGATAAGAACTTCTTCACGGCTCATAAACAGTGAAGACAGCGATGCAACTCCAAAAAAGAGAGAAGTGGATGGTAGATGGAAGTTCTAGGATCGTTCCCCCTGAACAGACGCTCATGCTGATTATGTCGATAGCTAAACAGATCGGAGTAACCAGACTTGCGGATATAACATATATGGATAAATTAGTTATCCCAAATTACTCTGCTGTTTTACCTGGAACAAAGGATTACATATGGGTTTATAGCGGCAAGGGCACAACTAAGGCACATGCCAAGGCTAGTGCGCTGATGGAATGTGTAGAAAGGTACTGTTCACTTCCAAACAGTATGGAGCGAAGTTTCATTCAAGGAAGTTATGATCAGTTATCACACAGATACAATGTATTGCATCCTGACGAGGTTGTAGAGCCTATCAATTTTCAATACCGAAATTACATGACCATGGACTTCCTCCCTGGTTTTGAGCTGTTTAGTGGAGAGACTATTTTGGTGCCAGCCTCTCTGGTTTTGTTCAGATATTCTCCGAAGGCTCCTGCTTCAAACCCATTCGCGTTATATCATACGAATGGACTTGCTTCTGGCAACGTATTAGAAGAAGCAGTTTGTCATTCACTATGTGAAATTATAGAACGCGATGCAGTCAGCTTGGCCGAACTCCGGGCCAGCGCTATCCCATTCCATTTTATACGAGCTATCGAAAATTCGTTGAAAGCAAAAGACTATCCGGTATCCCCTGTCCCTGCCGATCAATTTACAGATGATCCGAGTATATTTCCTGATGTTGATATTCACAACATTGATTTCGATCCTATAAATTTGTTAGTTAGGAGATTTGAGAGAGCTGAAATCCCACTGATAATAAAGGATACAAGATCAGACATTGGGATTCCAACATTTAATGCTAGCAGCATCGAATGGCTATCTCATGACTATGGGTACCTTGTTGAAGGCCATGGCACTCACCCGGATTCGAGGATCGCATTGTTACGTGCTATCACTGAGGTTTCACAAACAAGAGCCGCAAACATCCAAGGTGCAAGGGACGACCTACGAAAGATAAAATATGGTGAAAATAATTCTGACGACAAGAGGGCATGGCAATTTATGCCATCCAAAAATAAGATCCAATTTTCTGAGGTTCAAACTCATATTAATAGAGATATTCTTGACGATATTAATTTGATTTTAGCACGGTTGCAACACGCGGGCCTAAAAAAAGCGATAATTGTAGATTTAACAATTGCAGAAGTCGGAATTCCTGTAGTGCGAGCTATAGTTCCAGGATTAGAGACTTTTAAATTCACAAAATCGATTATGGGCTGGAGAGCTAGAGGGTATTTTAGAAGAAATGATTAAGCCGATTATTTTTATTGGTCCAAGTCTAGACATTGGAAAAGCTAAAAGAATTTTTGATGCCGATTATAGACCACCTGCGAAAAAAGGAGATTTTTTAAGACTCATGAATTGCATAAGCGATGATGATCGCGTTATAGTTGGATTGGTCGACGGCTTATTTTTGCAGGATTATCCCCCCACTCCAATAGAAGTATTCCAATTAGTAGTGAAGAAAAATATGCTCGTTTTGGGAGGGGCGAGTCTTGGGGCATTGAGAGCGGTGGAACTGGAAAAGTATGGTATGATTGGAATAGGGAAAATATTTGAATTGTACAAAAAGAACACAATTGCTGCGGATGACGAAGTAGCAGTTACATTCGATCCAGAGAAGAAACAGCTCGAGTCAGAAGCGATGATTGATATTCGATACAACCTGTTCGTCGCATTAAGAAAAGGAGTGATTGATAAAAATACTAGAAAAGCAGCTGTAAAAGTCGCAAAGAGTATCTACTTTCCAGATCGAAATTATGAGGTCATCATAGATGAAACGAAAAGGAGATATCCTTCATCCTCGGATTATCTCGAATCTTTCCGTTCTTATGTTAGTAAGAACAGACAGAGTTTGAAAGAGAAGGATGCTATAAAATTAGTAAATTATGTAAAAATGAAGTATGAAAGTGTGTCGTTATCAGAGACTAGTTAACTTAGTTGACATAAGTGAGCCATTTCTTGCTAAAAATGTTGTCATTTCCCCGAATTATTGCTTCGAATTTGCCTTTAATCTGCTTCGTAACTTGACCTGTCTCTCCATCACCAATAATTCTATTATCAATGTTTCCCACTCCTCTTATTCCTGACGCAGTGCCAGTAAGGAAAACTTCATCTGCTATGTACAATTCATCCCTTGAAATATCACGAATTTCATAAGGATTGCGGTTATGTCGCAAAATAGACAAGACGCTATCACGTGTTATCCCGTTGAGCGCACCTGAACTGATAGGAGGGGTAATGGATACGTTGTCTCTCACCATGAATATATTTTCTGCACTAGCTTCGATAATCTTCCCGGCTGTGTTCAGCATCACTGCCTCGTCAAATCCCATCTTCAATGCTTCCATTCTGGCGAGAGCAGAATTCGCGTAGTTCGCTGCCGCTTTTGCATTCATCGGCATCGATCTTCCATCAATTCTCATCCATGAAGAGACTATTAATCTTGCTCCTTTTTGAGGTTCGCTTTCTCTAATATATTCATCCCACTTCCAAACTGCTATCGCTATAGAAACCTTATTGGGAAGAGGATTAACCCCCATTTTCCCGTAACCGTAGTAGGCGATCGGTCTAATGTAGCAATCCTCAGATTTATTCGCGTTGATTGTATCGATTATCGCATCGTGCAGCTCTTTCTTGGAATATCTGATGTCCATAAAGTACATCTTTGCACTGTTCATTAATCGTTGAATATGATCTGTCAAACGAAAAACTGCTAGCCCATTGTCGGTTTGGTAACAACGGATTCCCTCGAATACTGCTGTTCCATAATGTAAACCATGAGTGAGAACATGAATTTTTGCTTGATTCCATTCTACGAGAGATCCGTCAATCCATATTTTGCCTTCTGTCATTTTTTATTTCTGATCTCGAATATTAGGCCGTTTAGAGTGAATTGCTTTAACAGCGTCACCAACGTTAGTGCCTTTATCTTCTACAACAATCAGGATTCTTGATGTCTCCTCTTGCGCGTCCAAATTGAGAATATTTATACCGTGTTCTCCAACCGTACTGCTAGCAGTAGATGCTATGTTCGGCACCTGCCACATTCTATCGCCGATAAGGGTCACTACGCCTCTTCCATACACTATCTCGACCTTTGGATAGTATGCTTTGAAGTGACGTTCTTGTCTGCGAACGTAGTCGGCATCTAGAAAAAGCAGCCGACAAATTTCCACGTCATCACTTGTGTACGGAGATAATTTGACGAAATCATGATACTGTTTGTCCTTTTCAAACGAGGCGATCACGTGAGATGCTGCAATACTTTCAATTCGTACCATAGCGCAGTGTTTCTTTCCTGTGACAATCTTAACTAGGTTTACACCTGCTTGATGTGGAGGATCTCTTTGTATTATCGTGGTGTTTGAAGGATCACTCATATTGGTGATAACTATAGGGATATCCAAATTATTGTCAACAATTTCCTTTATAGCGACAGGGTCCAGAATCTTCATACCGAACATTCCAGCTAGCTTTGCCTCGTTATAAGACAGGTAATGAATATTTTCCAAACCGTTCTTTACTATCTTTGGATCAGCACTTTGCACTGAGCTATCTTTTTCAAAATCGACCTTCATGTCGTATCGGTCGTGTAAGAGGATTGCTGTGTCTATCGCCGTTCTATCAGAACCGCCCCGCTCATATGTTGTTTCCAGACCATCAATCGTTTTACCTATAAATCCCCCTATACAAACGATCTCGTTATGATCGACCAAATCTAACAAATGACCGTCATTCTGTTTTGATTCTTGAATCAGAAAATTGGCTGCCTCAAAGTTGTCGTCAGTGATAATTGGCCATTTTTCGATAACAACGTGATCAGATTTCATCCCGTGGCTTTTTATAACAAGGTCCATAAGATAAGACATTGGAATCTCTCCACTGTATGCAAGCGTTCTCGATCTGATAAGGTCAACAAAACGTCGATTTTCTGCGGCCTGTTTTAGTGAAATTATCACTTGACGGTAGAATCTATCGAGATGTGTAAGGAATTCCTGATAATACTGATTAGAAAGATGTTTCGAGGCAATTCGTTCATAAACCTCCCTCAAAATCTCGATTTCAATAGGATCGGAAGCAGCATAGCTCCTCCCGACCTTTATTGCGACATCTGTCATAGAATAGAATTTGTCATCATAAGTGATCAGGGGAGCAGAAAAAACGGCAACGACTTTTGTTTTGATTTTCAATTGTTCTATCCTTTTGATGATTTTGTCAATTAGAATACCATCTACTCCTAGTGCACTACCACCGAATTTAGCGACAGTAACAGGGATCAATTACCTCACTCGATTCGAGGACTGACGATCCGTATATTAAACATTCAACTGCTTCCTATGTCTGATTCTAGTCAGAGATGCCGAAAAATAGTATCCTGGTCCTTTGTATCTCTGCTCTTTCATATGACCACGTAGGATGATACTCGATTACTGCAATTTGGATTCAATGCATGCTTTAGCCAGCTAGAATCTTTTCTATTAGCGGACTTGCTCTTTAGAGCGTGTCAGCAATGAGCTCGCGGCCTCGAGGTTCGCAAAAAACAACTTTTTCATTAACCTGTTTGTAGCAATGGCAGTGTCCACAGTAATCCTGAACATGCGTAGATAGATATCAGCTATCGTTGGCTGGAACGTCCAATAACTCAGGATTGATCCAGATGTGTCTCTACTTGGTATTAATAGCAGAGAACTTATGACTTGTCTTTGTGATTCTATAAAACAATCTGAAAGATCTATAGCTGTCTCTTGAAAATCTTTAACAATTTGTATAAATCGCGGGATTTCTGCTATAGTTTCTTTTATTGCTAGTCTGATATTATCCTTGCTCTCATCTAATCCCTCAACGAGTACTTGGTTCTTGCCTTCTCTTTTCTCTACTATGGGTTCTAACTTTTTGGCAACTGTTGTAGCATCTTTTCTTTTTTTCGCATCCTCTGTTAGTTTTTCAACTTCTTTTTTTGCTTCCTGAGGACTTGTTGTATTGCTACTTCTTGAGTGTTGCTTTTGCTCCTCCTTTTTTGTTGACATACTCCTCGATCAGTTGCAATGATAGATAAAGCTTGTTTTGGGTTCCTGGAATACCATACATATCCCTGTAAAAGAGTGAAGTTGTATGCGCGGTGAAGATACACTGAGTGAATTCCCAACATGTAGGACTAAAGTTGTGAGACTGAGGCAACTTAGATACAATGACGTTCATACAATGCCACGACTTGTAACAGCACACGTTGTTCGATACCTTGTGCACATGCCTTATCCCTATGGAACGGAAGATGCAAGGAGGTTCATTGATAAAAGTCGCAGGAACTTCAGATTAAAAAAGGAGCTAAATTTCGCTATAGATCTAACAGAGAATGGCAAGCTAGTTGGAGTGATTAGCCTACAGAAAATCGACAACGTGAATAAGAGTGGCCAAATAGGGTATTGGATAGCCAAGAAATATTGGAATATGGGTATTGCAACTGAGTCAATAAATCTAGTTATCAATTATGCGTTCCGGGTTCTCCGATTACATAAAGTCTATGCGAATGTTCTCGCAACAAACAGAGCATCTATACGCGTTTTAGAAAAAAATGGGTTGAAAAGGGAAGGAACCCTGAGGGATTCTATATATAAATATGACAAATTCTTTGATGTAGTATTATATTACAGGCTGAACAGACGACCCGAATTCGTCTAGACATTAGTACTGTACGCACGCACGAGTGGCTTAAAGTGAGACGTAATAAGTGGATTAGAAATATATCGGCTATGCTTTGACTGAAACATGAAAATGCGGGGTAATCCAGAAGAATTGATTAAAGAGATTCACTTTACAAATGCGAAACAAAAATGCTGAGGTTTTATTCATACCAGGCAGTCGTGCATTTGTGCTCAGTAATACAAGAGTGCCATTTGTTATATTAACAACACAAGATTGGCGTAACATAGTAAGATTTATGCCGTACTGTGGACAATTTTCTTACGCAATGAGCAGGATCCATCATTCACGATCTGCCGATAGAATGAACATTTTGCAAGAAATGGAAAAACAATATGACTATCGAAATGAAAAATATTTCCTGGATTTGCTCACTCATGCGGATAACGTAATAAGGACAAGAGCAATTTGCATATTAGCAGATATATCTGACGAAAATTCAGTTTATCCTATTAGCATAGTCCTCAAAAATGATAAAGATCAATTGGTTAGACACGAAGCAGCATTTTCTCTAGGACAGCTCGGGTTTACGAGTGCGATAGATGCCCTTTCAGAGGCATTATCATCGGACTCGAGTTTCTTCGTGAGACACGAAGCGGCTATTGCTCTTGGTGTTATCGGCTCCGAAAATGCTAGGGAAGCACTTGAGAAAGCATTGGATGACGGAAGTGAAGAAGTGCGGGAGTCCGCGGATGTTGCATTAGCGAATATCGACTATATATCGAAGGTAAAGAGAACAAACAAATTCATCAAGATGACTGGGGGATAAATTGGAATAACTATGTTACCACGAAATCACGATACTTGAAAGATTAGGTGGTGCAGTTAAGTTATTATTTGTTGGAGAATATCCTTTCCATCTGCTATTTTTATCTCACGTGCCACTCTTCTTCCCATACTCATAGGTTCATCAAAGATTAATCCAGAATAAGGAGAACCCTCCAAATACAGATTGGTACCTGCAACTATTCTTGCTGAAAATTCAAACGTAATAAATTTTCCTTCACGATCATATATTCCTTCGAGACAAAATGGACCCATCATTCCAGGAGGTACAAGTCTACTAGCCGCTTCCACGAACCTCTCTCCCATGGCGTAAACTTCGCATAACAAAGACTCCCTAAGGACTAGTGGGATATTTCCTACCACGTTGTACGAGGGTTCAAGATGTACAGCTAGCTGTTGCTTGGAAGGAATTCTGCCAATGCCATCAATATCTGATTCGTACCTTCTATCTATGCCCATTAATTCGATCTCCTTGGTGATAGGAGAATAGAAGAATTGAAGATACGCCGGTACGCCGCTGACATATTCCTGAATATATAACTCCTCTTCACCTTTTATTGTATTATTCTTAATTAATTTTTCAACTCCTTCATCAAAACTCTTTTTGTCCCAGGCCAAGAAATAACCGCGCCCTCCAGCTGCTCCATGTAGTTTCACTATGCATAAATCTTCTATATCGTCCTTAGACCCTATGGATCTTGGTATGGATAGTTTCGACTCTTCCATCAGTCTTTGTTTCAATCCTCTATCTGCTTCCCACCTAAAAATCCATTTGTTACCAAATATTGGGGGAGAAATGCGTTCGATCTTCTCACTATTCAAATAGGCGATGAATGTACCATGAGGTATTATTATAGAATTAGATTCCATAAGTCGTTGCTGGCATGTTTGATCTAAAATCTCACTAAAATTTTCGACTACGAGAATTTCATCGATGAATTTGAATCTTTTGTATAGATTTAGTCGTTGTCTTTCACAAATAAGCAAAGTTCTGAAACCTTCATCTTTCGCACCTTTAAGTACTTGAAGTGAACAGTGCGACCCCAGCGTAGCAATAGTGTAAGCGTCCTTATCATTCATTCCTTTTGTCAAATGGAAGGTAGCTAACTTCGATGATATTAAAAGTACTTCCGAAAGATGTGTCTTTTACGTAGCGGAATATCGGGACAGACATTACTGAGGAGATCTATCCTTATTCCACTTGGAATGCATTTCCCAATAAGAAGGAAGATTCTGTTTTAGCGGAGAAAGAAATGTCGCAACACCCAACTTATTATGAACATAGCAAGAAACCTGGTTTCTCGACAGATCTAATTTGCGTTGCAGTTCTAGAGGGAATAAAATGTCTTAATGTCTATTGCCAAAGGTAATAAATTCAGCAATAAGCTTTACGACAAAAGCAATACCACCCACAGTGGCCATACCAAGCAGGACTAGACGGAGGTGTGTAAAGTAATCATCCTTGCTCGTCTTCTTAGCAAGTTTCATAGTCTGGACCATCTCCACGACCTTACGTTGCACTAGCAACAACACCAAAAATATTCAACTGGGTTATACCTTTCGTACTATTTGAATCTACTCCTGATGCTGTGTGTGTGCCTTAAGTCTAAATTACCTCATCAGGGATTGCTGAATTGCATATACCGGTTCTTTTTCAGTCCTCTGCATTTCAACGAAGGTCTCTGTGTTTTGAATACCTTCTATTTTTCCGATGAGTCCGATTACTACGTTGTGCAATTCCTCTAACGTACGGGCGTTTACAACAACAATCATGTCAAAACGACCCGTAACTTCAGATAATGATCTAACCTCTGGGATTTTTAACAATTCGGAATGAATAGGGTCTTTAAACTTGGG
>JASHSN010000529.1 GCA_030038695.1 Nitrososphaeraceae archaeon | reverse complement strand
AGGCTGGAGCCCTTGCTGTCACAATAAGTGGAGCAGGTCCGTCTATGATCTCATTTTTGAAGAATGACGAATGTGCAAGGCAAGTTGCAGATTCTATGAGTCAAGGCTTTAGAGAAGCTAACCTACAGTGCAGAACAATTGCATGTCACACGAGCAAAGGAGCAAGGGTAATAAAGGTAGAATAGTATGGCAACACTACAATTAAAATTCTCTTACTTTTTTCCTTTGTTTAGAAAGGCAGACATCATTTTCTGTCTGTCTTCATGAGCAAAACATAATGCCCAGCCATATATTTCTAAGCGTAGTCCCGTAGCGATATCTGCGTCCATACCCCTATTGATCAGCATTTTGCTAGTCCTAACTGCAGCGAAACTATTCGTTGTAATTTGTCGAGCTAGCGAGATGCATTCCTCCATTAGTTTCTTGTTAAGGATCTTGGCAACTTGATTAGATCTTTCCTTTTCTTTGGAAGTGTCTCCTTCTGGAGTACTCGGTGGTAATATGTCATCCTCTCCTAAAGCGACAACTTTGTTAACTAATCCAATTTGTTCTGCTTCCTCTGCTGATATCATCTTACCCGTAAATATCATCTCCTTTGCCTTAGATGGGCCAACAATTCTTGACAATCGCTGGGTCCCTCCCCAACCTGGAGGAATACCTATCGTGACTTCTGGTTGTCCGAGCTTGGCATTACTGGAAGCAATTCTAATGTCGCATACCATTGCCAATTCACAACCTCCACCTAACGCAAATCCATTAATTGCAGCAATGACAGGCTTTTCTAATTTCTCGATCTTGTTAAGAACTTCTTGCGCCGATGATGCATATTTTTCGGCCATGATTGGTGTAATATTGACCATATATGCGATATCTGCGCCTGCACAGAAAGATCGCTCTCCTACACCTGTGATAATTACAGCTTTTATATCATCGTCCGCGCCTATGATGTCAATTGTACGCGATAATTCAAATATTACGTCAGTATTTAGAGCATTCAGTGCCTCTGGTCTATTAATCATTATAATAGCAATACCTGCTTGAGGCTCTAGTTGTATGTATTTCATAGTGGGTATATAGGAAGCAACTGCTCCTTTCAATTAAACGTTATCGCAACATGCCTTGCCACGCCTAGAACATACCTAGGAGAGCATATCAATATTCATAGTTGTGCGTAACGTACCGCGATTTATTGATATGGAAAAGCTTAGGAGCGCGAATCGATGCTACGCGCCTGCCATGCCATTGCGGAGCTCAACGCCTTTGTGATCTTCAATGGCGCCTGTCGTCTCAGCCGCTGCTTTGTGCATTTCTGATAATGCACAGCCCATCTTGGCTTCGACTTTGCCTTTTCTCATCAATCCTCTGTAAAGACCAGCTTCTAGGGTTTGGCCGTGTGCCTTTTCCCATTCCTCTACAGGGATGCTAAATTTCTTTTGAATCCTATCTCTATACCACTCTGGTATAACGTTGAAGGCACAGAAGGGGATAATCCGCAAATCAGGAGTCAAGTAGTGAATATCGCATCTTTGCAATCTTTCAAGATCCTCATTGTACTTGTCCTGGAAGTGCATCATTCCCAAGAATAATGATCTTCCATGCCATGAACCGACCGAATCAAAATTCTGCTTTAGCAGAATGCTCGAGAACATCTTAGCAAGATCCAGACCGTCTGGCTGTTTACTTCTGTCGATGAACTGATTCAACTTGCGTATAACTTGCAGTGCCATCCAGTATCTATTGGCACCAGATCTAATTTCCTCTGCCATTTCATCAAAGTACTCAAGCATGCCTCTAAGATCAACAAATGCCGTAAGAGGTACAAGCTTCTTCGTCACGTTATCTTCAAATAAATAAGTTCCCGCGCCACAGGCAAAGTGAATCGAAAGCTCGTATTTCGGTTTCTTGCTGAAAGCTTCAATTACATTCGTAAGAGGCATACATGAGGGCACTGGGAACCATGATTCCGACGGGATATCGCCATGCGTCTGTTCTTCAATTCTCTCAATGCAATCCGGAATTGTTATTCTGTATTTCTCTCGTTCTCTCTTCGTCATCCTGCCTGTCAAGGAGACGGGTTGGAAGTTGACTGCGTGAACTACGTCAAGATTCTTTTGTGCGTAACTGATTATCCCACCGAGCTCATGGTCGTTTATTGACTTGATTACCGTTGGAACAAATACTACTGTCATTCCACACTTGCGTGCAGATTCCAATGCATATGGAACTTCCCAATGGTTTTTGGGATTAGTTCTTGGAGTAACACCGTCGAAAGAGAGATAGAGATTACTGACACCAGCGGTTCTTATCTGTCTCATAGTTTCGGGCGACAGTGCTAGCTTTATACCATTTGTGTTGAGCTGAACGTGATCTACCCCTTCTTCCTTCATTATCTTGATAATGTCTGTGAGGTCATCTCTGAGCATTGGTTCGCCGCCTGTGATCTGGATAGAGTTACCAGCTATCGGCCTTTCAGCTTTTAAAGTCTTCATCATTGCCCTTACTTGCTCGAGGTTTGGTTCATAAAGATAAGCTCCTTCTAAGCCCTTCTTTACATAAAAAAAGCAATACCAACATGTCAGATCACATCTGTTTGTGACAATTATATTAGCCAGTCCGGAATGCGATAAGTGATTTGTGCATAAACCGCAATTGGTTGGACATGCACATTTATCTACCATGACGTTTGGAGCCTTGGCGCCCTTTCCGTCCATCCAGTAAGTGCTGAATTTCTTGTACATCTCGTACGATCCGAAGTATAACTCTTCACACTCTCCGTGCGTTGGGCAGGTCTTTGTCATGAAGACCTTGTTTTCCCTTTCGAAGACTTCTGCGTCTAAAATCATGTTGCAATCTGGGCAAATACTCTGGGTGAACCTAATCGAACGTCTTAACGCAGAACTCTTGCTGGCCATGTTGGAAATTTGTATAAGTTCCATATCTTCTATCTACTACTGGGCATTTTTCCGCGCTTTATATATAAATATAACCTCACAATTCCTACGGTGATCAGTTACTTACAGGTTAAGATTCGATTGATACTGACTCCGATCCACGTGGTCTTCATATTATTGTGTTGTACAGTTATAAAAGATTCTTTCAGGGAAATTCTCCTGAGTCAGATATAATAAGTTTCGAAAGACTTCTACCTCGGCATGCCTTAGAACATACTTATATTAGTGCTTGACGACAATTTCAAATATTTAGATGAGTATAAGTGACAAGTCAAGGAAGGCGATGGAGAGCCTTGGCTTAACGGGTTACGAAATTAAGGCATACCTCTGTCTTGCCGAGACAGGATCTTCAACGGCGTCTGAGATAAGCAAGAAATCCGGTGTTCCTTACTCGAAAATATATGAGGTCCTTAGTAGCCTAGAAGACAAAGGTTGGTCCGAATCTAACAGTTCTAGACCACAAAAATTCTTTCCTAGATCACCACGCACTGCACTTGAGGCCATGAGAATGCGTATCGAGAACGGCATAAAGGACAATGAAAGCTTGATAGTAAGCGAATTAATGCCAGTATACGAGAAAAGCGGTATACGAGAAAGACCAGAGATCTGGGTTGTTAGGGGAATTTACAATATAGCTGCTAAAGTAAATGAAATAATTCAAACCTGCCAGAAGGAATTATTACTGGCCCTTCCACATGTCGTGGAAGACATTGCAAGGCCAGTCCAGCCGATGTTGAGGGTCCTACACGAAAAAGGGGTAAGCATAACCGTGCTTGTATCTGAGCAAACCAGCCCTGACACGGTTCGCGCCATATCTAGAATTGCGGATGTGAGATTAAAAAACAACATGTTTGGTGGAGGAGTAATAGGTGACAGCGTGCAGGTGATGATCTTGTTGGGGGAGGGAAGAAGCGATATTGGGAGGTTTGAACCAATTGCAATATGGGCTGAACACATAGGTCTTGCAGGTTTTGCAAAGGATTACTTTCATTATTTATGGGCAGATGCTGCTAACAGGCAGGACGATGGGTTACCAGGGAAAAATTGTAGCTGAGTGGTGTTCGCACTAGATAGATCACGCTGATAGCTTGATCTGGTTGATGGTCTTCTGCCACGGGTCGCCTCGATTTTTATAGTGGGAGTGGAAACTCCAAAACGGACAAACGATGACAAAACTAGCCCTTCTGAGTAATTGGATGATGTAGATCTTGAGTTAGGAGTTTGTCCATATGAATTTGTTCCTTTGGTTGTTCTATCTAGTTGAGCAACCTTTAAAGGCTAAAGGACCCATTCAGAAGTCATTCCTCATCTTGTTTGATTTCACAACCTTGATAAGCATCCAAATGTTTTTATATTTATAATGGTCAGCATCGTAACCACTGCTTCGCTTGAAAGTTTTCGCAAGTTTATCATTGTTAGTACTTGTAGGTCATTTATCCCTGAAAGTTATATGCGGGACTTCGAAGTGTTCCCAGAACGTGAAGAGGGCCCGGGGGCAATCTACATAGAGGCAGCCGATAAGGTCACGTTGAAGAGAGTGAAGGAAATTACCTTCGTTAACGCCAAGGAAGTGCTCGGAATAATCTATTCCTCAAAGAGTGGCAATACACAACTGAAATGGCGACAAACTAGAAGAAGGTCAGGCAAGGTCCTTGGAGACGCTTCGTCTAATGCCTTAGTGAACTTGGTAGAGTCAGGAGTGTTGACACAGGAATGGGTCGACAATTATCTGAAATCAGCCCAGACTAAGGAGGAAAATTCTTCTATCACCAACGAAAAAGTAGTCTAGATTGCGAGCGAACGCATTCCTATAGTGAAAGGGAATCCTGTCCTTACAATATGATCGTGAAAGAAGCCAACGGGTTTTCAGGCAGGGCATATGTAGTCATTCCTAAAGATGCCGATGACCTTTTTGCCTTACGAAGAACAATACAAAGTGGAGATTATGTAGTAGGAGATACAACCAGGGTAATCAAACGCGTCAAAGAGTATGGCCGGCCTGATAGAGGAGAACGCGTCAAGGTGAACATCTCTTTAAAAGTCGAAAATGCTGCTCTATACGATTCAGTAGACAGATTACGGATTACAGGCATAATAACCAATAC
>JASHSN010000528.1 GCA_030038695.1 Nitrososphaeraceae archaeon | reverse complement strand
TATCGGAAAAGGTAAGGCAACAATCTCTGAACCCGAGACGGTGACAGAATGAGAAATGTGTTAGGGCAGAAATAATGCAAGCAAGATATGTAAATCAACACTAACAGATCAAGATAAAATGTTAACATGAGATGAAATAACAATCGACGAATCATAATTTTGGGACTTATTTTTTTCTAATTTGACTTAAGAGCAGTGAAGTCCTAGATCCCATGCTTTGACACACAAAGCAGATGAGAGTTATAGTTCGGATCCGTCACTATTTGTTGGTAACGTTATCAATAAATCCAGACTCAGTCTTCGTATTCTGGCTACCTTACCAAATAAATAGCAAAACTTTGTTGGTAACGAATCATCGAGCCTGCAGATATAGGGATTTCTCCTAGAAATAGCTAACAATATGCTTACGCATCTCAAATGTCTTTCTTACATCTCTTACTAATACGTGATTCTTTCTCCTAATACGACAACAGTGCTCCAAGAAGGGCCGACTAGTTTCATTTCGTATATGATGCAACAAGTCAAACAGGTCAAAATATAGTGCATCTCTTGAATCTTGCCCTTGTCTATCTATCGACACCTCTTACATTAAATTCCTTTGAAGTAGATCACAGAGAATAAGTGGCCTTACCCGAAAATGTACTGCTGGTTAGTCTTTTGTAGTATCAATAAAGTTAAGTCGAGTATTTCAATAAATGAAGAGTAAATGATAGTTTTCTTTACAGGATTCATAATCTTGACGAGGAGCGCAGAAAATATCTTGAGGACCTTAGATTGAAAGTAAACAACGTGTCAACTGGAGGGCCTCTCAATAACCTCCTGAATGCTATGGCAAAATTTCCTGCTACTCCGTCATGACTTGACCGTTTTCCGATAACATCCATCTTACAATAAATACCAGTGGCGACAGACTATATTTCACATATCATGCAGATGGATACAGATAAAAAATATGGGTAAGTGCGTTTTTGCAGTTACTACTTTATGCCACCGCTTTGAGTAACCTGGTCATTGGAGTTTGCAGTGCATGACATCGTGATTCCAGAGTTTCCGCCAGCAGTTGCACAGTTTTGCTTTTGGTTTGTGTCTGTTTGTACATTAACGCCAGTATTGTTCGTATGTTTTGTTATGGTGGCGGTGTCTGCCAACGCCATGCGTCCGTTTCCTATAGCTATTGTGCTTACCGCTAACAGAGCTGCAATCGCTACAATTGCAATTAGAGCTGTTTTTTGGTTCTTTATAGTTGTCATTTTGTAAGTTCATTTGCCGAAGCGCTGTTTTGCTTTATCTACGGTGCTCAACATCAAGTGCTAAGATAGACATCGGATATGTTGGACCTATAATAAAATCGTTAGAATGATAATGATCATAGTAGTTAGAGTACAACTATACAACATATCTAGTGAACATATAGCCTGTCAAATCTTGACAATGTCTTTTATGTTATCTGAAGCCTTCGAAATAACGGTGACGAGCATCTGAGACGGAACCACATGCAACAGGCACCCGTCACCAAATTGACAAGCACTTCTATATCAAACACGATGCTATATCACATTTCAGGAGAATCATTATTGTGTATTGTTCACTGCCAAATATCTCTGGATACTGTCAATATATAAGTGACTCAAAACTAATAGGTGAAATAACAATTGATGAATCACAATTTTGGAACTTAATTTTTTGCGCTATAGATTATAATCTTATCGCCGTTCCTCGAATATCGGCAGGTTTATCCAGAATAGTTATATATTCTTGTAATCGTCTAGCATTTTCTGAGGTTACTATCACCCTAGTGATCTGTTTTACCATCTCTATAGGAATGTTACCATTAACCATTACAGGTCGCGAGGTTTCAGCTTTGCTCATCGGCAAATAATATCTTTCTCTCGGAATACTCCAGCCATAGTTTGCACTTTGTGTAATTATTCGGGGGATGTCTTGTGCAGATTTATATCTAGTAGAGATTGCCTCTATGTTGGCATTGAGGCTTTCACGAAGCGATGTGTCAGCAATATAATTTTTTAATTTTGAAATATTGTCGGACAAATTATTAAAAATTTCTGAAGGTTCACCATCAACTATTGCGAATAAATCTAGATACTCTAAGGAATGCGCATTGATTGTCATACTATCTCTTTCATCAAAAGCAGACCAGTAAACTTTTACTTCCTCGTTGCCAATATTTAGTATTCCCTTACAATTTTTTGCAGCCTTCCATCCCTTATTCTGAACAAGAACTGTATTGATTTTATAAATTATCTCAAATGTGCGCAGGTTCAAGGGAATACGAGCGTCATCAATAAGATAGGCTACCAATCCAATCGTCTTAACCAGCGGAGAATGCTTATCTAGACCTAGCCTAGGACGTCTCATCAGAACGAGTATAACAATAGCAGCGGCAACAATTGATCCTATCACTGCGAGCGCAATTCCAATACTTGATAGTGTATTACCTATATCATTGATAGTCTTCCTAATTGAATTACGAATATCATTTGCTGTTGTATTGACTATATTCTTAATTTTTTCTACGCTAGCTGCTATATTGTTCGGGATTTCCCGTAACCGGGTAGCATTTATGGATGGAACTATGGCATTGAGTGCTGATGTAACTTTTTTTGTCGGCCCCTGTTTGACTAACGAAGATAACGAGTTAGAAGTGTTATTTATTGCGAAACTATGCTCTGTAGATGGGATGAAATAGCATAGAACTACAAAAGATGCTGATAAAATTAGTATTGTTGTGACACCGTATGGGTATCTATGCAATCGCTTCTATGCACCATTTTAATTTTTGAATGCTATACTGTATATACATATCGATCTTTGATTTTCTGGTTCATAGTTCTGTCAAATATCCAATACAATCAATACATACGTGTAACACAATTATATCGAGCCCAGATAATTTTTTCAAATGTGTGCCTTAAGATAAGTCTTTCTCCAACCGTCACATAATTAGTTGCCGATACAAAATCACTAAATGCTTTATTAGTCACCGGGTATTTGTCCATCCAGAAACCGTCCACTGTAACTTTATGAACCGGTTTTTCTTCCGTGTAAAATTTACCGGATCCCATCATGAAAGTTACACCACGTACAAACCTCATATTTTCCCAGTTAAGCACTTTTCTTTCTTTATCGATTTCTTTTGTTGTTATGTCTAGCATGTTAAATTGGTCTGTGTTATTAATGACTCCCACCGCCGCCAGCTTCCGACATTTTCGCTATAGCATCATCTATCGTGAAGGTGTTTGGCTTCTGGATTGCTGGAAACTCCCTAAGGGTTTCAGCTGCTTTCCTAGCAATAGCCTGTGCAGCATATATGAAATAAGCGTTGTGAATCATCCAGTCCCAGTACGTATTAGAAGTGATATCCGCAAATTCATACGGATCGGTACGGAGGTTGAAAATTTTTGGAAGACGAAGGCGGATGAAGGGCTCAGCCCATACTTGCATGGTTCCCTTGCAACGTTGTTCCATGAATACCAACTTCCAATTGTCGTAGCGCAAGGCAAGCATATCACCATCGTCACTGAAATAGAAATAGAAATTGCGAGGACTTTCTGTTACTTCACCAGTCAGATAGGGTAGTAGGTTAAAACCATCGATATGATTTTTATAGGTTCGTCCTATAGCTTTGTATCCCTTCTTCAGTTTCTCCACTACTTCTGTATCGCCTGCCATGGCTAGGATAGTTGGAAGCCAGTCATGGTGCTGAACGATGCCATTAGAAATTGAACCGGCCTTGATCTTGCCAGGCCAGCGGACTAGCAATGGAACACGAAATGCTCCTTCCCAGTTGGTATCCTTTTCACTGCGGAATGGGGTCGTGCCTCCATCTGGCCAGCTGTTCCTGTGTGGTCCGTTATCAGTAGAATACATGACGAAGGTATCTTCTGCGATTCCAAGCTCGTCGAGCAGCTCAAGCATTTGTCCAACATTTTTATCATGGTCTATCATCGTATCATGATATGGAGACTGCCAGCGACCAGCTTGCCCTCTGCTTGAGGCTTTGGTATGCGTAAACACGTGCATATGAGTCGTATTGAGCCACACGAAGAATGGTTTTCCATCCTTATGCTGCCGCTTGATGAATTCTTTGGCTGCTGAAACAAATTCGTCATCGCAGGTTTCCATCCGCTTTCTTGTCAGCGGTCCCGTATCCTCAATTTTTTGCTTGCCAACTTTTCCCCACCGAGGCATCTCTGTTGGATCATCCTTGTCTGTGACCCAAGAGTGGATCACGCCACGAGGCCCAAATGTTTCAAAGAATTTCGGAAATTCTTTTTTTGAAGGATAGTCGTCCATTTCAGGCTCTTCTTCTGCATTGAGGTGATAAAGATTGCCAAAGAACTCGTCGAATCCATGATTTGTGGGCAGCATATGGTTGAGATCGCCCAAATGGTTCTTGCCGAATTGTCCTGTAGCATAACCTCGTTCCTTCAATAATGCGGCGATCGTCACTATCTTTTCATTCATCCCGATCGGTGCTCCAGGTATGCCTACTTTGGATAAGCCGGTGCGGTAAACGCTTTGCCCGGTAATGAAGGACGAACGACCTGCTGTACATGACTGTTCACCATAGGAGTCTGTGAACATCATTCCTTCCTTTGCAATACGGTCAATGTTTGGGGTTTGGTAACCCATAAGTCCGTGCGAATAACAACTGAGATTGGTTATTCCAATGTCATCACCCCAGATGACAAGAATATTAGGCTGTTTTTGTTTGCTCATAGGAAGCACGAGAAGAATAAAATATTTAAGAATTCTCATATTTTAAGTCAGTTCATAGTCTATAGTTTCTTGATGTCCCACTCACGTACAAGCTCAAGCAAGCTAGCTATACCTAATCCAACAGCAGATAGAGGAGGAGACCTCACTACTTCCAGAAATTATTGCAGTGAAGCGACCACGCCACAAGCCGATTTAAACGATTACGAATAATGATGTCTGTAGCTGCTCTTGTCCTAAATCTAAGAATCCAAACTATATTTTAGTGAAATTTAATCCATAAGCGTAGAGATTTTATCTCGTTAGTTTCACTGGCTTACACATTCTGAAGTCGATTTCCATCATAATATGTTCTCGTTCTGTCCTCATGACATACATCTCTACGAAGACGGCTGCTATCAACATCAATAACGTAGATGGAAGGTGTATGTTCCATACTGTACGAGGACGTGTAGACAGAGGTCTAACTGTAGCAGATATTCTGACAAATAACTTCGATATTACTATTATGAACCATGTCAAGAACGATCGCGGTTTCAATGCGCGGACGCAGATTATTCGATTCGATTCCAGCATGATCTGCCCACAAGCAGTGAGCAAACGGTTATGCTTGTAGGCAGATCCTAATTGAAGAGGAGTATCCATTCTATTAACTGTTATTTTTCAATTAAATTAAATTTATTTATCGTTCTATACTGGATGGATATTTTTCAATCTGGCTACGTATGGGATCTTCGTCACGACCGCCGCATAACTATTTGTACTATAAAATGATTGCGCAGAAGGTTAGTTTTGGGTTAATTCATGCATGAGAATCTCGAAAGTTTTTCGTACGTCCGGACTTCCTCTTTTTACTCTTCTTTACTTTCCTTTTTCTTTCTTGGCTACGCTTGTAAGCCAATGCAAAAACCAGAGTACCAAGGAGTGCCATCTAACTTCGAGCTCCACTATATGGCATCTATTTGATGCAACATGTTAAATACATCAAGATATAATATATTCTCCTGAATTTTGCCTTTGTTTATCTTGAACACATCAACACCTCTGACATTAAATTTCTTTCCTGTGGCTTTGAGTTCATTGTAATCATGTTTAAATGTACCACTCATTTCCCACGTAGCTACCACTTTATTTCTCTCTGCTAATACGTCACTTACTTTTACTTTTAGATCCGGTACGGCGTTCCGAAAATCTAATATTCGTTTCTTTACCCCTCTTGTACCTTTGAATGAACGTCCTTGCAACCCCTTTATGACACAATTCTCGGCCCATACATCTTTGATCTTGTCAATTTTTCCATGGTTGACTATTTCACTAAAATGAAGGCGAACTGTTTCCTTAACATCAGAGACTGGTTCAATCATAACTCTATTTACTACTAACCATATATCTTGTTTATAACTTTGGCAGGCCTTTCCTATATAAACAAGAATGTGGGATGTCTGGACCTATAAGCATGTCGTATGATGTGATTGCCCAGCTATACTGAGGAAATTTTGTGCTTCAGAAGACAGTGTCCTTGCTATTAACTCATTCCGTATACAACCAAATTTTATGTGTATCATATTTCATCATTATAAACAGCTGGAGACTGTCTAAGGAAATTAGTGGTGAATGATAACTGTAGATCGCTCAACTATACTATAGAAATCAGATTGTCAGGAATCGCCTTAATCAGGTAGATAGCTGTCTACAAGGCCTAGTAGGATCGCTTTTTCAATCATGCGTTAGCCTACCCGGAAAATATGATTCTTCTCTTTTACCACTACGCATTTTATAGCTAAAGAACGTACACGTTTATCTTTACACACAAATCGATTTAAAGCAGCATGAGCTATGAGCAGTAACAAGGACACTATTTTCTGAAGCATCTCAGAATAGATGGTTAATTACATCAAACGGCATCACTTTATGTCAAGTTACATAAACAAGTATACGATAGAGAATATAGTTTGCAGTAGGTATAGACGAAAATCGTCATCAATGCTTCTTGGTCGTCGTCAACAAATGATGTATAGCTGATTTGCTCAGTATTAGTAGCTAGATCAGCGCTGCGGCGCAGCAGTTTAAAGCAGTGTTTTGTACTTTACAAATAGCCTCTGCTAATCAAAATAATTTGTAGAAATGCTATTACGTTATTATCAACGAGACAAGTGCACAAGTTATAGTTGACACAGCATTCCAATTCTCCCAATTAACTTGAGTATCACTTATGGGATTTCTCGTCTGTTTTATAATACATATAGATTCGTAGAGAAGAATATATCTAATCATTCCGCGTAAGAATATATCTAATTACTCATAGAGGATGGCCTGGGTATAGACGGATAGAGATGCCAGAGGATTTTGATGTAAAGCAGCGGACAGAAAATATTTACAAAAGATGGAAATACGAAAGCACTAAGGAAATATCAGACAAGCATCGGAAGGAAGATGGAGAGACGCTAGAGAGTTTTTACAATAGGATAGATTTAGACGAGAAAAGGCGCAAGATACTTGATGATTCAAAAGAAAAAAATGATGTCTATCCGTCATGAACATTTATCTCAGTATCTATATCCCTCTTGCGATCTTCCCAACCGATACCACCACTTCTTATTCTTTCGTCTAGTATCTCCGTATAATGTCCTATCAAATCCAAAATATCCAAGCACCGTCTCTGCTGTCTCTTGGAGCATTCCACGGTATTTTTCCTTGTCATACTATTGTTCTTCTCGAATCACTCTGCGCAGTGGGTTCGCATGAGTTGCATAGGATGATGTGATTCCGAATAATACTGAAATCGTTACTAACGGATTAGTTATAAAGTCATGGATACATGTCTGATTATTATCAATATACTACAAGAATAGCATATAACACGATAGTACACATAACAAATTGTATAATAGTACTACATGCCGGAAAAAATATAGCTAAGGATGATTATACGGTGTAGGAAACATTACATGTCTTTCAATACAGGTATATAGCTGAGGAAACATTACGACACCAAAATGAACTGATACACATCATTAAATCTGGACTATATGCACAATAATGAATATGACCGAATTTTGTGTTTTTTAACCAATTCAATGCCCCAGTTTATCTGCTCTTTCATGACAGGACTATTTTCTTCGACATGACTATCTTCTCGTCCTTCTTTCAGTCCATCGAGAAATTTTCTTCGTATTTCATCAAGATTGGCGCGTTTGTAGTAGTCTTCTAGTGTGTAACCGTCATTATGCATTTTTATCAGCTCCTCTTCGAAAATACCAATGGTAGTATAATCAATCTGGTAGATAGGTATTTCATGATTATTTGATATAGCTTGTTTCAAGAACTTTCGTCGCCTATCTTACTAATGGAAGGAATGTTTCAACCAAAAATAGACAAACCAGATACCATGCGTATTTCTTTGGCGTTATTTTGTAGCAGGAATTTATACATTTCTTGTTTCTTATCATCGTTTATTTCTCTGATGCTAAATTCAATTTCATGAAATTTGGTTCTATAAGCAAATAAAGGATTATATCTATTCACAAGCTTTAGAATTTTTCTACCAGCCAACCAGTCGCATTTAATCGTAAATATGGTGCTCTGATGTGATAATTTATCAACCTGTTGCAATGAACATAGAATAATGGCCGGATCTTTTAATGTTTATGAAGACAATGTCGCACTTTGTAGCACGTATTATATCGTCTCTAGTAAAATATTCAATAAAATCATCGGCTTAGAGCTTTAAGAGATGGAAAGCTGGATATGACCTTGGATGGCCATACTATAATTTCTATAATTGTTTAACCGGATTCGTACGATGGGCCGGACGTCAACTATAACATGATCTGCGCATAGCTCACTAAATCTAATATTGTGTTCATTTAGCGATTATCACTATGAGGTAAAAACACCCTCGTTAGATAACAAAGGCATAGCACTTGGCGTTGAACGCGATCGGTAACGTACCTGTGCGTACCAGTATAAAATGCAGTTGATGTATAAGGTTAGAAGAAGACCAGGGTATCGGGGTATTCCGAACAATAACTCTATCCATAGAAAGGTTCCGCCAGAATGGTGATAACTAATGACAATAACCAATATCTCCTGCTTGAATTTATTATTACATATACTTGATCGTTGTATTTGAGCAATTTCGTACAAATAAGTAGATGTGTTACTATTGACAGCCGATGAACGCGATGAGCTGACTAGGAGGTTAGAAGGAGATTCGCTTTTTCAGTCATGGGTTAGCCTACCCAGAAAATATGATTCTTTCCTAGATCACATCTTATTATGAAAGTTCTATAGTAGAATGGATAGTTGTACATAGAAATAGAAATTGACATAAACTTTAGTACAAAGCTTGATTTCTCATAAATAGCTTTATCGGCACTAATTTACGCAGTATTAATAGCTAAATCAGCGCTGCGGTGTAGTAGTTTAAAGCAGTGTTTGTTTCTCTTGTCCGTAGAAATGCACTTGTTTAGCTATAGATTACGTAGTATGAGAGAAGAAAGGTGATCTACAACATAGAAGAAAGACTTTTACGTTATTTAGCTATAATCGACGCAGCTCTCAGTAAGAAGGCGACATTGTCATAATAATACTAATAAAAACATGTTCATTTAGTACCTAACGACTTCAAGACTACCATTTGCGATAATGATATATTTTAGCTAGTGCTGTGATATTCTTGTTGCTATTAATGGTAGCATTATTTGTAGATTTATGCGATGCAAATGGTCTTGGACAAGAATGAATGAAGCATTCTATAGATATTCCGGTCCTTACTACAGGAATCAGTATATAAGCTCCAGTGTTTGATCAAAAGTGCCCGAAAAGACTGTTACTAGATCTTTCAGGATCAATGAAAGCGCTTTCTTAGCTCTTGAGGAAGAGGCTAAGAAACGCAACATAAGCCTCAACACCCTTGTGAACCAACTTTTTCTGTCTTATGCCAACTTCGATCGGTACTTCCAAAGGTTTGGCATGATAAAAATGTCCAAATTTCAGTTCAGGAAGATTTTGAAAGCTCTTCCTGATAATGAAATTGTTGAACTTGCAAGAGAGGTGGCTCAAAATAGCTCTAGGATGATTATTCTTGCAAGATACGGTACATTGTCACTTACGACTATTCTAGATTATCTGAACACTCTTGCAGATTACGCCTATTTTGTCGAGCGTAGTGAAGTTCTTTCACCGGGGGAAAGACGAGTAATCACGTTAATGCATAGCTACGGGGAAAAGGGGTCAATCTTTGTCAATGCTTACGTGAAAATCCTCTTTGAACTGATCAATATGGAACCGAAATTAAGTTCGACAGAAAACTCTGTCACTATAGAAGTGTGACTAATGCTACTCGTGTATTCGACAGCTACGAGCTCCCTTAACTATGATGGTAGACGCCACTACTTTAGCTTGACAATGTCTTTCACGTTTGATTAAAGCCGCAAAGATAATTCCTATCCCCGTGAGCAGTGCTGCTGCTAAGAGCGCGTAACCAAATCCCGTTACAATTGCCGCTGCTGGTTGTACCAACTGACCTGTTGGATCTGGGGTTCCAAAATTTGCAACTGTCAAGAGTACTGCTAGACCTATTGGACCTCCGATTTGACGAGAAGTATTGATCAATCCTGAAGCAAGGCCTTCTTCTCCTCTCCTCGCTCCGGTGAGTGCGGCTATGTTGATTGCAGTGAAGCCTAACCCAGTTCCAAACGCTATGACGAGCATTGGTACGAGTAATCCAAAGTAGCTTTCTGTGAGAGAGATCCCCGAAAGCAATACGTAGCCGATTGTCTGCAAAACCATCCCCGATATTAAGATTGGTTTGACACCGAAGCGATTCACGAGTCGTGCTGACAAAAAGCCAGAAACGACTAGAAATACAACACCCATTGGGGCAAATGCGAGGCCGGCTGAAAGTGCAGAGTAGCCGAGCAACTGCTGAAGATAATTTGTCAGAATAAATATCATTCCTACAAACGCAGCTACCTGAAGCAAGCCAATTATGTTTGCTCCAAAGCTTGAGCTTCTTCGTATGAATCCTAAGGGCATAAGAGGTGCCTTTGAGCGATACTCGATAAAAAGAAAGGCAACTAGGACTATGACTGACGATAATAGAAGCTCGAGCGTTTCAAGAGATCCGATCCCAATATTCTGTGCAACGTTGAGAGAATAAACAAGTAACATCAGTCCAGCTGTTACTGAAACTGCCCCAAAAATATCTAGCTGTCTGTTTTCATGGGTTCGTCCGATGGTACTTGAAATGTACTTGATTGATAGCCAGGATACAGCGACTCCTATTGGTACATTAATGTCGAACACCCATCTCCATCCCAAGGTTGCTGTGATTGTTCCTCCCAAGATCATTCCAGCGGCAAAACCTGAACCCGTAGCTGCCGCAAAAACACTTAGGGCGCGATTTCTTGCCATGCCTTCTGGAAAGGCTGCGACTAGAATTGATAGTCCTGTCGCAGAAGTCATCGCAGCGCCTAGTCCTTGAACCACTCTTGCAAAGATCAAAACAATTTCAGAAGGAGCAAGACCACCTGTCAACGAAGCTAGAGAAAAGAGTAGAAGTCCTATGATGAACAACTTCTTGTGACCATAGATATCTCCCACACGCCCAGAAAGCATTAGAAAACCTGCCAGAGTCAAGCCATAAGTAGTAACTATCCATTGCAATCCATTGAGAGATACACCGAATTCTCTTCCAATAGATGGCAAGGCAACCTGAACGATCGTAGAATCTACTATTACCATGAACTGCGCCAAAGTAATCAGGGCTAATACTACGGATCGTCGCGAAGAACCAGCCTTAGTTAATGTTGGCGAATTTAACATTTGATCTTCCGTCCTAGCTTCAGTCGTAGTCAATGTTTCTCCGTGGTGATCTATTCTTTTTCTGTTATTTACGGACAAGGTATTTTTTGCAGCGAATTGCAGCAATCAAACTTCTAGCACGGTGGTGGCGTCTAACATCACTATATTATGTCCCGCCGCTGCCAAACGGTATTGTCCATATTCCTGGGGCTTTTACACTGCTTTTTCTCTTTCATTTTCAGCATTTGTTTATACGCCTTACACTCAAAGTTGACATGCCAGAAATTCATACTTATTATTGTTGAATGAATCAGAGTCAGTTTCTATACCTGTCTACTAAAGGATGGAAGACAGGAAGACAACATAGGATAGAGATTTGGTATGTCGATCTTAATGATATGATTATTATGTAATGTCAGAACGTCTGAAGCGTGCACATTGGGCTATAGATTCAGTGATGAATCGCCGCAAGGCTGTTAAAATCGCCTGATGTTACCGGATCATGGACGACCGCGCTTCTGTAATTTTGAATCGATGGCTGACGAACCGTTGGCTTCGTCAAGTGATCAAATGAAGCGAGTGAGCGAGAGGAGGCCAAAGGCACACTCTAACGAAATCAATAAGGCCCTGTCATATCGAAGTAGAAGAGTAATGAGGATAGTTAATAGAACATGGTCAGACGAAGAGATGGAACTTATAAGAGAGGCGTTTGGGGCGAAGGTAATAAGACTAGGTCAACTTCTGCGTGATAGCAGGAGTAGCAATGACAAGCATTTACAAAGAATCAGATATGAATACGACAAGTATAAAGAATTCTATACAGAGTTTGGTGGTAATGATCCGATAGGATAATAGAAGTTGCCCAATTTGCTTGCACTGCTCGGTCATTATATTTGTTTGATTCATCTATATGGAAGTCTTTAGATCTACGTACTAATCATACCCCCTTACGATGCTTTCAAAAGGTGTTCTCACGCATTAACAAATTATGTAATAATAGGTAGTACTATGATTACTGATGTGGCTATCTAGCTATTTTGAGGAATTTTTGCTCTACAGGGGTTAAAGTTATTGCGTGTGTTCGATCTGTGTAGAGAATCACAAGATCGCACAGATCCTAACGGTCACTTTCGATACTTAAGTTCATAAAAAAATAAAAAAATAGGTTGAATGGACTTTATATTCAGTTATTCTAGCGTCTGTAGCTAGTATCCGCCGCCGTAGCCGCCGTAGCCGCCGTAGTAGTGGTGGTAATGGTAGCCGTATGCAAATGCTTGTTGGTTTCCAACTATAGGCCCTAAGACAAATAGTATTGCCACTGCCGCAATAGCTATAGTACTGAGAAATATTGTTCCCTGTCTATTTAACATACCTTTTTCCATATCTATATTCTTATACTTGATTCTAAAATATAAGATTTTTAAAACAATGTGCTGCGTTATTGATTTAATTTATCTTATAAAGAACATACAACAAAATCCAAACATTGCCCTATTAATTGATGAATACGACGAAGATTGGAGAAAACTTTATTTCATTATGATTCAAGGAAAGGCCTCGATAATAGGAGGTAAAGAATTAGAATAAAATGAACAGGTATTATTAGAAAAAGCACACAAAATGCTTTCTGGTAAATATGTTCAGTACCAAAAAATCGGCATCGGATACTATATTATAATAATAGTTCCACAAAAAGTAATAACTTGGATGACGATCATGAGTGACTGCGGTGATGGCACCGATTGCGGGGATAACAACGGCGGCTAGTCCTCCTATTTTTTAATTTATATATAAAGAACGATTCGCGGTGTCATAGTGGCGCAACTGCAGCTTCCTGAACGGCCTCTGCAAATACATACCATCGATCGGGAGCGGAGAAGTGTGTCCTCCCAATCCTGATGGTATGCCATGTCTTGGGCTTCCAAATGAAGACTGTACATTACCGCTCAACAGCAATGCAATAGTCTTCAAAGTGCAGCCAAATGAGCTAACAAGATGGTACATTTTCAACGCAGGCCCCAATGATGGTCTAGCTTTTCACTTCATAGGCACATACCAGAACGACTACTATGGTTATGATCCTGCAACAGGACATTTGATGACGCACGATCTGAATGACCAAGTCAATTGGATTCCACCTGCAGATGGTCAGGTCATTGAAGCCAAATTCCCTAACACGAATCCCCTAATACAGGACTCACTATACGTTGGTGTAGACCACAACATGAATCATGTGCTAAAGGGTGGGGCATTTGCAGTACTCTCAACTATTAGCGCTCGCGAAGGTGATCAGCCTAGAGGAACATGGGTACCTCCAATAGATCGCTCAAACATGTTCCCACTATGTCTAAGCAGTGAGCAGCAAGGAGCAGAAGTATGTCCAGTGAGCCCCTTAGCAGCAGTAGCAAATGCAACCAAATAGGGACTAGAGCAATTAGCTCTTATCTTTCCCCTTTTTTTGCTATGCCTTGACTTGATGTATCTAATCACCTGACTTCCAAAGCTAGCGGATGTTGCATCAAGATTCACTTTTTCTGAAGGTATTAATTGAATAGCTCAAGTGGAACTGTCGACCACGGATTAATAGCCATAACTGCAGATGAGAAAATTTTAATCTGCAACAACAGGTACCAATACATACGCTCATACGAAAATTTAGTTAAAATAATTTTGTGTGTGGATATGCACTTTTACGTTATTTAGCTACAAAATTAGTAGCGTGACAGTCTGTAGAAACGACTACATCAACAAAAACTAACGCTGCAACGAACCAATTGTAACATACGATAAATTTGCGAATATTCCTTGACAGTATAAAACCAACAATACAAGGGGTACCATGTGGGCGCGAACAATACAACTAGCCGATATTGGAACAGAATATGTCCGTCACATTAAATGTACTTCTTTACTACATATTTTTACCAACTGTTCCAATGTACTACCTTAGAAACTGGTTCACGAGGTACAGACTTGAAGTGAATACCTTTTGTATAGCCCACGGGAATTAATGCAGCTTGCATTACTTCCTTATATGGAATATTCAAGATACTTGCTGCCTCTTTTTCATAAAACAGATGTAAGATGGTCCAAGATGTGCCAAGTCCGAAGGAATGAGCTGCAAGCATGAAGCTCCATACTGCTGGAGCAATAGAACTCCATACTTCGCTTTGCATGACTGTTGGCATTCCTTCAGTGCGGGATGCTATACAAGGAATTACATGAACTGGAACTTCCTGTAAGTGATCTCTTAGATATTCAGCTGAGGAACCTACCCTTGATTGCGTAGCATCACGTCTAGAATCTTCAGACTTGTTACTCGCTGGTCTTGGAAGGTTTACATAAGTCTGCCAACCTCTCCGAAATAGTTCTGCAAGTGCGTTCTTTTTGATAGGATCGGTGACTACTACAAAGTGCTGATTCTCTGTATTAGCAGATGTAGGGGCTTGCTGTGCTATTGCTATGCATTCTTCAATTACTTCACGTTCTACTGGACGGGTAAGATCAAGTCGTTTGCGTACTGCTCTGGTTGTTGTAAGTAACTCTCTGGCAGAAATGGAAGGTTGCATGTGAATATGTGTCTCTTTTAATATATACCTCCTTGAATTTTAGTATTGTCAGAAATAACCTAACTCTTTCATCTGCTAGTGTATGTTGTAGTTATAAGAAATGTCTGCAACACTCTACCAAATTCATCTGGATACTGCCACAACGCTCCATGTCCTCCTCCATGTATCTGCACTAGCCACGCACCAGGAATTCCTTCTGCAAGTACTAAAGAATTAGGAACTGGTATGGAGGCGTCTTCAGTTCCAACTATTACTAAGGTTGGCGCCTTTATAGTCCCAATTAAATTACATGAACCGGTCTGGATGAAACTAGGAAATGCGTTGAATGCTTGACGTTTAAGAATTACAGGATTAATTAATTCACCAGGCTTAGGAAGATTTTCAACATAGTTAGGATTTTCCTGGATCCATTTCTTTGGAAATAGCAAGTCCCCTTGAACCCTTACATTCTGAACATAAGACATTTTCTTCTGTATCTCGGGATTTCCTAATATGGCGAAGTCTTTCAAAATTGCTAGTGTTGGAGGTGTAGCCTGTTTACCACCGCAACTTGATGCATAAAGTATGAGTTTGTTAACCTTATCCGGATGTCCAAGAGTAAGCTCCTGGGCTGTCAATGAACCCAAAGAGAATCCTAGAACATCTACTTTTTTATTAATCTTGAGCGCATCCAACAAACCTGCAGTATCGTTTGCAAATTGACTTATTGTGAATGGTTTGTTTCCCAAGGTGGTGTTTCCTATTCCACGACTATCAAAAACAATTACAGAGTTATTTGCCGATAATACCTTTAAGAAGTGCGGGTCCCAAAAATTCATGTTTTCGCCCGCTCCATTGATGAGTATTATTGTATTGTTACCTTTACCAAAAGTCTTGTATGCAATGTCAATATCTCCTACATGCACTTTTTTTAATGGTATATTGTAAATGTCTAAGCCTTCTGTAATATCGTAGTTAACTTGATTTGGTTTACTGTACGCAAAAATCGCCGTAGCAAAATAATTAGAGCTCATCATTGTATTTGTGCTAATGGCAATAAAAACCAGTAACAAAACAGTGGTCACTGCTGCATCCATGTCTCTTTGTCCATATATTCTTTCACGAGTTTACTTCGTATTGGCACAATAGAATTTACCTTCGATGTTCGAAGAAGCATCCCATGAACAA